>CAMDRL010000015.1 GCA_945906835.1 Rickettsia typhi | reverse complement strand
TTATTTTTTTATTTTTCATTTGAATTTTGCGCTACTAATTAATAAATTGATTTTCAAATTAAATCCGTTACGCTTAGACACTATATTCGCTAAGCCAGTATTTGGGCGCAATCTTCAAAAGTAAAAAATAAAATGCAAATAAAAGAAGTTCAAAGTAGAGAAGAAGTTTCTGAAACTTATAAGGTATTGTTGCAAATTTATGACAACTTGAATCAAGAAACCTATGTTGATGACATTCTAAATATGATGCAAAGAGGCTATAGAATGGCTGCTGTTTTTGAAAATCCCGAAATTGAAGATGGGCGATGCATTGGAGTTGTTGGTATTCACATCGCTAAAAGACTAAATTATGGCAAAGTAACTGAAATTGAAGATTTCATGATTGATCGCGCAAAGCGCAATATTGGTGTTGGCAAAATGCTTCTGCGCTGGGTTGAATGGCAAACTGCGGTTTTTGAATGCGATAATATTATTGGAACTCTTGAAACAAAAAGATTACCATCGCAAAAAATTTTCTCCCGTGAAAAATTTACCGTAGATGGATTTTTCTTTAGAAAATCTAGCTAATATTAATTAATAAATTCTTATTTTTGTTATTCCCTTGATAAGCGGGAATCCAAAACTTATTTTGCTTAAAATGGATTTGCCTCTTAACAGGAATGACAAACAGTCAAAAATTTACAAATGTTGCCTAAACGCTCAAAACTCGGTTATAATTTTCGTAAATATTGCGTTTTACCTTTTAAAATTCTTCGTATCTCAATCATTGATACCATAAGACAAGATGGTATTGAACATGCTGGATATTTGGCGTTTTTAAGTCTTTTATCAATTTTTCCTTTCCTAATTTTTTTAATTTCAATAGTTGGATTTTTTGGAGATTCAGAATCTGGAATTAAATTAATTTATTCAATAATTTCTGCTGCTCCAAAAGAAGTTGTGGAAGCTTTAATTCCAAGAGTTCGAGAAATAATTTCTGGTCCACCGCAAACATTTCTTACTTTAGCAATTATTGGTGTAATTTGGACAGCATCTTCTTCGGTTGAAGGCTGCAGAACCATTTTAAATCGTGCCTATCGTGTACATTTTCCACCTCCATATCTTTTACGCAGATTAGTCAGCATTGCTGAATTTTTTGTAATTGTTTTTAGCATCGTAATTGGCATTGCAATTTTTATCATCGCCCCAATTGTTTTGCGCGCCATTGAGTGGAAATTTTCTATCAGCTTTAAAATTGATTACGATTTTTTCTACATTCGCCATTTAGCATTTTTTATCTTACTTACCTGCGCCACTTCTTTGCTTTATTACGCGCTTCCCAATGCCAAACAAAGAATTAGTAAAACCATGCCGGGGTCAATATTGGCAGTAATATTCTGGGTAATTTTAGAAAAATTATTTTCACTTTATTTAGCAAATTTTCATCAGTTCAACTTTATTTATGGCTCACTTGCTGGCATAATAATTTCACTAATGTTTTTCTATTTAATAAGTTTGATATTTATTTTAGGGGCAGAATTTAACTATCATTTTCACCGCACTTACACAATTTTTCTTCGCAAAAATTCAAAATGAAAATTCCTCCTTGGCCAGATTTCAAAGGTTATCGCAACATAGAATTAGGACTTACAAGAGTTTATGATTTACTTGATCGCTTAGGAAATCCTCAAAATAATCTTCCACCAACAATTCACATTGCAGGAACCAATGGCAAGGGCTCAACTCTATCTTTTTTGCGCCAAATTTTTACTGAGGCTGGTTATTCAGCTCACATTTACACCTCACCTCATTTAGTTAATTTTAACGAGAGAATAGTTTTGGCAGGAGCAGAAATTTCTGACAACTTTCTTAGTGAATGTTTGCTTGAATGTAAAAAAGCATCCAAGAAATCACCAAAAATTGAAGTAACTTTTTTTGAAGGAATTACCGCTGCCGCTTTTTTAGCTTTTAGTAAAATTAAAGCAGATGTTCTTTTGCTTGAAACTGGCATGGGAGGAAGGCTTGATGCAACAAATATTTTACCAAAAGTTTTATGCTCAATAATAACTCCAATTGCTTTTGATCACACAGATTTTCTTGGAAAAACTTTGCAGAAAATTGCCTTTGAAAAAGCCGGAATAATCAAAAAAAATTGCCCCGTAATTGTTGGAAAACAAAAAAAATCAGCCTTAGAAACTATTGCGAAAGAGGCTTCATTAAAGAATTCAGAAATAAAAATTTTTAATCAGAATTGGAAAATCAAGAAGAGGAAAGATGAATTTTTATTTAGCGGGTTTGGTAAAAAATTAATACTTCCTTTACCCTCGTTATCTGGAGATCATCAAATTGAAAATGCCTCGGTTGCAATTGCCTCAATTATCTCGCAAAAAAAATTTAAAATAACCAAAAATCACATCAAATCAGCTTTAACAAAAACCTTTTGGCAAGCCAGATTACAAAAAATAACTTCAGGAAAATTCTTTCAAATTTTACCTAAAAATTATGAGTTATATCTTGATGGAAGCCATAATTTACAAGGCGCAGCTACAGTGGGAAAATTTTTAAAATCAAAGAAAGATAAAAAAATATTTGTAATTTTTTCTATGCTACAAGACAAGAATTGTGAAGGATTTTTGCAGAAAATTTCTCCAATAATTAATCAATTAATTGCCTTAGAAATTCCTAATGAAACAAAGTCTTATCAAAAAGAAGAAATTGTTAAAATAGCTAAAAAACTTCAAATACAATCAATGTCAGCTGATAATTTTAATGAAGCTTTTAGTAAAATTTTATCAAAAAATGAAAAGGAGAAAGACTCTATAATATTAGTCTGCGGATCTCTTTATTTAGCAGGAAGTTTTTTAGAACGAAATCAAGATTTATAACGAAATCTATCTAAACTTTGGACCAGTAACCCAAATAACCAAAGATCTTCTTATCCCTTGTGTAACTGGAGCTACACGATGAATTAAAAAAGATGGAAAAAAAATCATTCTGCCTTTTATCATCTCTATATTTTCTACTTCTTTTTCTTGACCTTTATTAATTTGAAATTCTCCGCCTTGAAAATCCACACCTGGAGCATTTAACATCATAACCAGAGACAATTTGCGCATCTCAAAATTTTTACCTTCCTCACCCAAGAATGTGTCCATATGAAAATCATATTTACCACCTTCATCTCCGTGATATTCAGAATATTGAATAGCGCTGTATCCATTCAAATCAAAATTATAAAATTGATCATTCGCTGTCTCAATTGCATTATTAATTTTGTCAAAAATCCAAGAACTATCATCTTTTCTTCTAATAAAAGAAACCTTGGATTTACGAGCGTGATCATCAACCAATCCTTTTTCAGAAACCTGACCCTCTATCATTTCTTGAGCATTACAATATTCAACAATCTTATCAACCTCTTGATCAGAAAATATTCCATCCCATTTCAAGGATTGATGCAAAATATTTAATCTCTGTTCAGGATTATTTTGTATTTTCTTATAAATCATTACTAAACTTATTAAAATTTCTTAAAAAACATAACCAAGGAAATGTGCCATACAGAACGCATCTATCACCATAGCAACAACAATTGGATCCCATTTTTTTATAGATTCTTGAAGAAGCAATTTTCTCACCACCTTCTTATTGAAATCTTTTCTAGCATCTTCTCTAAGTTTTAGTTTTTCTTCTTTGCTTAATTTTGGCTTTTTAGGAGAACATTTTCTTAAGACATATATGTGCCAAATAAAATATCCTGCCGCAACAATAGAAATCAAAACATCGGTAAATCTAAAATCAATCATTCTAATCAGCTTATTAGCTATAAAATAAGCCACTATCCAACCAATCAATCCCCATCTGTAAATTAAGGTATTTATTGATTCCTCTCCTCTTAAAGAAGCTTTAAAAGATGATCCAATTTTATTTAGAATTTCACTCATAAATAATCCTTAATTTAGTTTTTATCATTGTATTTAGTGCCTTCCCAAGGCATTTCAAAATCAAAATTTCGAAATTCTTGCATCAACTTTACTGGTTCATAAACCACTCTTTTTGTCTTGTCATCATATCTAACTTCTTTGTAGCCAGTAAGGGGAAAATCTTTACGCAAAGGATGCCCTTCAAAACCATAGTCAGTAAGGATGCGACGCAAATCTGGATGTCCTGAAAAAACAATTCCATACATGTCAAAAGCTTCTCTTTCAAACCAACCAGCCGAATCAAAAACTGTACTTACAGTTGCAACTTCTTCACCTTCTTTCAAAGCAACTTTTACTGTAATTCTATTATTTAGCTTTAAACTAAGAAGATTATAAATCACCTCAAATCTAGGACTTCTAACTCCAAGCATATCAGCACCAAAAACATCTAATAAAACTTTGAAAGATAATTTTTCATCTTCACGCAAGAATTTTAGAAAATTTATGATATTTTCAGCAGCAACATAAATGATGAGGTTGCCATGATTTATTGGCTCAACAATATTAGCTTCAGAAAAATTTTCTTTGATGTAATTAGCTTGAGCTTGAAGGTCTTGGATCATTTTATTTTATATTATCTATTATCGAGATTCGGGTGCCTGCGGCACTCCTCATGCTCGTTTAATCTAAAAACAGCCGTTAAGGCTTTTTTCTTAACGATGAGATTCGGGTGCCTGCGGCACTCCTCATGCTCGTTTAATCTAAAAACAGCCGTTAAGGCTGTTTTCTTAACGATTAAACTTTCCAGTTCTTTTAATTTTTCTTTGAAGTAATAAAACTCCATAAAGCAATGCTTCCGCAGTTGGAGGACATCCTGGAACATAAACATCCACAGGCACAATACGATCACAACCTCTAACTACAGAATAAGAATAATGATAATATCCACCACCATTAGCACAGCTTCCCATTGAAATTACATAACGCGGTTCTGCCATTTGATCGTAAACTTTACGAAGCGCTGGTGCCATTTTGTTAGTTAGAGTTCCAGCCACAATCATAACATCTGACTGTCTTGGGCTGGGGCGAAAAATTAAACCAAATCTATCAAGATCATAACGACTTGCCGCAGTTTGCATCATCTCTACGGCGCAACAAGCCAAACCAAAAGTCATTGGCCAAAGTGAGCCTGTTCTTGCCCAATTAACCAATTGATCAAGCTTCGCCACCACAAAACCACGGTTACTCATTTCATCAGTAACTTGATTAAGAATGGAATCTTGATTAAAGGTTGTAAGAGAATTGTTATTCATTTTTGTTTTATTAATTTTAAATTTTACTCATTGTCATTCCCGCCACCGAGGGCGGTGAAACTTATTTATCTCCACTCAAGGGCACCACGCATCCACTCATAAATAAACCCAACAGTAAGCAGTGTCAAAAACACCATCATTGACCAAAAACCAAAAACTCCAATCTTGTTAAGACTAACAGCCCAAGGAAATAAAAAGGCAATTTCCAAATCAAAAATAATAAATAAAATTGCTACTAGATAAAATTGCACATTGAATTCGCCACGAACTTTTCCCTCACCTTCAAAACCACATTCATAAGATGAAAGCTTTTCATGATCAGGCTTGGCTTTGGCAAGTATGAAAGGAATTATAATAATCACACAAGAAAGGCCAATTGCAATTACCAAAAATATTAAAATTGGCAAATATTGCGAAGAAAGTAAATCTGCATTTGAAACAGCATTGGCAACCTTTGATATAGTTTCGTGACAGTCCATTTATCTTGTTAATTTGTTGATTGTATTTTAAGAGAAGACGGATAGTTTTTTAAAGATGTCTTCAAAATATTTAAGATAAAATAATTTTCGCTCCAATAAAATCAATTTAAAATTCATATGGCAACTAAAACATTCACAGCTCTCATTACTCCATTCAAAAATGGTCAAGTTGATGAAAAGTCTTTGGAAAAATTAGTTGAATATCAAATTGCAAATGGCATTGATGGCATAATCCCTTGTGGCACAACAGGTGAGTCTGCCACTCTTTCTCATGAAGAGCATAATTTAGTAATCAAACTTTGTGTAGAAATTTCTAACAAAAGAGTTGAAGTAATGGCAGGAACTGGCTCAAACTCTACTCATGAAGCCATTATGATGACTAATCACGCTAAAAGAATTGGCGCGGATTCTTGTTTAGTCGTTGCGCCTTATTACAATAAACCAACTCCAGAAGGTGTTTATCAACATTATAAAGCTTTAAATGAATGTGGAATTCCTCTTATTGTTTACAATATTCCAGGAAGATCTGTGATTAATATTTCTGATGAAAATTTAGCCAGAATTTCTGAGTTAGAAAATGTTGTTGGTCTTAAAGATGCCACGGGTGATTTAGCTAGAGTTGCCTCACTAAGACTTTTGATCAAAAAAGATTTCGCCTTTCTTTCTGGCGAAGATGCTACAGTAGTTGGTTTTAACGCTATGGGCGGTAATGGCGTAATTTCAGTTACTTCTAACATCGCACCAAAATTAGTTAGTGATTTACAAAAATTCTGCGCAGTTGAAAATTACAAAGTAGCCTTAGAAATTCAAGATAAGCTAACCTCTCTTCACGCTGCAATGTTTTGCGAAACCAATCCAATTCCAATTAAATACGCCGCCTCTTTGCTAGGATTTTGTGATACTGAAATTCGTTTGCCTTTAGTTGAACCTTCAGAAGCAGCTAAATTTAGAATTAAAAGCGAGATGAAAAAGTTGGGTTTGATTTAGATACTTTTAGCTAATTATTTTTAGCACAGATTTTGACATGCTTTTAGCGTTTTTTTGACAAAATTATGATAAATATTTGGATATATTTTGAATAATTTTGTCAAAAAATAAGCAAAAACAGGGCTAAATATGGGATAAAAATAATTAGCTAACAGTGTCTAAATTCGGTGCTAAATCAAAAGATAAAATCTGGCATGGATATAAGCAACGCGCCTCAGTCGACATGCAATCTGGAATGATAAACAAAGTTGTATCACTTCTCCTAATATCATTGATTCCAAAGGATTTAAAAATGTTGCACCAAATCAGGGAGTGGTTTATGCAGATAAAGACTATTGCGATAAGAATGCCAGAATTACCGCTCAAACAAAAAATCTTCATCTAGAGGCAATAAAGAAAAACAACATGAAGAATAAAAATCGAGATCTCGATTCTTATACCAAAATCCACTTTTAAATATATTATAAACCAATCTAAAATTTAGACCAATATAAATCTAAATTTTTCAACATGCCTGCAACCATAATATCAGAAAAAACTTATCTTTTAGCTAAAGAAGAATTAAAAAAACTAAAAGTTGAGGGTACTTTATTTAAGAAGCTTCAAGCCTTTAAGCTAGCCTACGAACATGGCATCAAATCAACTTCTGAATTTTTAAATATATTTCCTGTTTCAATAAGAAATTGGGCGAAATTAATAAATAAAATGAGATAGAGTCATTAAAAATAGGCTCTAAACATAAGGACGGAATCAAGCTAAAAAGGCATCACAAAGCAAAAATTAAGCAGTGGATAGAAAAAGACCCAAATAGTTCAATTTTTGATATAAAGGCAAGAATTAAAAGCCAGTTTGATCTTGATGTTTCAAAATCAACAATTCGTAGAGCCATGAAAGAAGATGGTTTTTCCTATATTACGCCAAGAAAAATTCATTACAAACAAGATAAAAAAGAAGTAGAGAACTTTAAAAAAAATCTAGCAAGTGAAATAAAAAAAGATGAAGAATTATGGTTTTTTGATAAAAGCAGATTTGGCACTCATTCCAAAATAGGTCGGGAATGATTTAAAGTAGGTGTTCGTTGCCCCGTTAAAATTAAACTTGGTTACAAAAACTTTTATTTATATTCGGCTGTAAATCCAAGAGATGGCAAAGAATTTACCTTGCTATTACCCAATGTAAACATTGATTGCATGAATATTTTTTTAGAAGAGTTTGCTAAAGAAAATAATGGTCAAAAGATGGTGATTATTATGGATGGAGCTGGTTGGCACAAATCAGACAAGCTGATAATTCCAAAAAATATCAGAACCATAATTTTGCCTCCATATTCACCAGAATTAAATCCTACAGAGAATCTCTGACAATATATCAAGGATCATACCATTAAGAACAGAATTTATAAAACTCTTCGGGAATTGGAGAATGCGGTTTGTAGATTCGTTAGAGCATTAACGCCAGAAATTATTAGGAGTGTTTGTGGGGTTAATTATGTGTAGTTAAATTTGATAATTGGTATTATAGCATGCTATTAAGAACTTAGCGTTGACATTGTAGAGGTCGGAAGTTCGAGTCTTCTACTGCCATTTTTCTAATCTTCGTCAAGTCTTAAAGCAGCTAAAAACGCGCTTTGTGGAATTTCTACATTACCAATTTCACGCATTTTCTTCTTACCTTTTTTTTGCTTATCTAACAGTTTTCTTTTACGAGAAATATCTCCACCATAGCATTTCGCTGTAACATCCTTTCTCATTGCTGATACGGTTTCTCTTGCGATAATCTTACCGCCAATTGCCGCTTGAATGGCAATGTTAAACATTTGTCTTGGAATAAGCTCTTTTAGTTTGGCGCAAATTGCGCGGCCACGGCTTTCTGCTCTAACTTTATGAGTTATGAATGAAAGAGCGTCAACTGGTTCAGCATTAACTAAAATTGTTAATTTTACTAATTGGCTTTTTTCATAACTATCCATCTGCCAATCAAAACTGGCATAGCCGCGAGAGCATGATTTTAAGCGGTCGTAGAAATCATAAACAATTTCATTTAGAGGTAATAAATAAACTAACATGGCGCGATCTCCAACATAAGAAAGATCTTTTTGGATGCCGCGTTTGTTGGTGCAAAGAGTTAAAACTGCGCCAAGATATTCGTCGGGAGTCATGATGGTGGCTTTGATCCAAGGTTCTTCCATGAATTCAATTTTGGTTGGATCTGGCATTTCGGCTGGTGAGTGGACATGAAGAACTTGACCATCACGCAAATGAACATTGTAGATTACCGAAGGAGCGGTGGTGATTAAATCAAGATCAAATTCGCGCTCCAATCTTTCTTGAATAATTTCTAAGTGCAAAAGCCCTAAAAAGCCGCAGCGAAATCCAAAGCCAAGAGCTGTGGAAGTTTCAGTTTCATATTCAAAACTGGCATCATTTAGATGAAGCTTTCCAAGAGCGTCACGGAATTTTTCAAAATCAGAAGCATCAATTGGATAAATTCCACAAAAAACTACTGGTTGATTTTGTTTAAAACCAGGAAGTGCCACAGCTTTATCATTATTAGCTAGAACAATGGTATCTCCAACTTTACAGTCAGAAACTTGTTTGATTTGGGCGTTTAAAAAACCAACTTCTCCAGCTTTTAAATCGTCACAGAAAAATTTCTTTGGTGTAAAAAATCCTACGGAATCAACTTGATAAGTGGCTCCAGCCATCATCATTTTTATTTTTTGACCTTTTTTAACTGAACCATCAATTACGCGAACTAATACGATAACACCTAAATAAGCGTCATACCAACTATCAATTAGAAGGGCTTTGAAATCGCCATCAGGATTACCTT
This sequence comes from Rickettsia typhi, assembly GCA_945906835.1. Classification (GTDB taxonomy): domain Bacteria; phylum Pseudomonadota; class Alphaproteobacteria; order Rickettsiales; family UBA1997; genus UBA2645. Next base: position 4,928 of record CAMDRL010000015.1, on the reverse strand, counting down.
TTGGGGCAGGAAGTTTTTTAATAACTGCTTCCAAAGTTTCATGAATTCCAACACCAGTTTTGGCTGAAACTAAAATTGCTTCAGAAGTGTCAATTCCAATAACTTCTTCAATTTGTTTTTTAACGCTTTCAGGATCTGAAGCGGGAAGGTCGATTTTATTTAGAACGGGAACAATTTCATGATTATTATCAATTGCTTGATAAACATTGGCGAGAGTTTGCGCTTCCACACCTTGAGTTGAATCAACCACCAAAATTGAGCCTTCGCAAGCTGCCAAACAACGGCTGACTTCATAGCCAAAATCAACATGTCCCGGAGTGTCCATTAAATTTAACATATAAGTTTTGCCGTCATCAGCCTTGTAAGAAAGGCGTACGGTTTGAGCTTTAATGGTGATGCCGCGTTCTTTTTCAATATCCATTGAGTCCAGAATTTGCGCTGTCATATCGCGCGCTTCAACGGCGCCGCATTCTTGAATTAGGCGGTCGGAAAGGGTTGATTTACCGTGATCAATATGGGCAACGATTGAGAAATTGCGAATGTGTGTGAGAGATTTCATTACTTATTTTTTGTCTTTTTCGTTGAAATTGCTATTTTCTGAGTTTTTTTAATTCTTTTTTTAGCTTCTTTAATATTCGTAGGTGTTGTTAATTTTTCTGGCATTGTTCCACCAAGTTCTTTGATAGTTTGGCGTACTTTTTTTCCGATATCAAGATTAGTTTTATTAGCTTCACTTTGTCCAAAGATATTTTCGCGTTTTAGCTTTGATTCAGCTTGGGTGGCGCGAAAAAGATTGGCGGCTAATTCTTCGCTGCCCATATGGTCTAAAATTGTTTCTTTGGGCTTTAGTAACTTTTTCTTATGAATATCTTTTTGTCTTAATCCACCATATAATCCCATATAGCCAAAGTCTTGAAAAGTGTCATAATTACTAACGCCAGCAGCCTTTGCAGCACTTGCTAACTTCTTATTATGTTGTTTGATTTCTTCTCTTAAATAAACGCGATTGCGATCCTCAATTAAATCTTGAGAGGAGTTATTTTCCAATTCTTGTTTTCTGGTTTGAATAGCAAAATAGGTCTGAGCCATTGCTAATTCTTCTTTGCGAGGGTCACCATTCATGGCAATTAAGTAGCAAGCGTAACGGGATAAATTATAATCGTCTATGTTTCGCTTCACTCCCAAGCCAATCGCGACCATTTCGCCCACGTGAGCGAAATGGAGCGAGACCTCTTGTTTACTGGTTTCACAGGCTGTCTTTGCGCGCTCAATTGCTGGTAAAAATTTATTATATTCGCTATATCCAAGCAGATTGGAAAGCTCGCGAGCGCTCCAGAACTCTTGGTTGAAGTTGTTAATTTTTTTGATTTTTTCGAAGATATTTTTTGTCATGGTGAATTTATTTGATTTTAGGTTTTTAAAATTAAGATTTAGGGTTTATAGTCTTAATATCAGGTATGTTAACTTCTAAAATTTAAAACTAAAATTTATTTTCATGTCAAATCACAAGCTCCAACCAGTTCGAGGCACAAAAGATCTGTTTGGCGATGAAATAAAAATCTTCAATCACATTATTGAAACTGCCAGAAAAAAAAGCGCGTCTTTTGGTTTTGAAGAAATGCAAACTCCTATTTTTGAATTTAGTGAAGTTTTTGAAATAAACTTGGGAGAAGGCTCTGATATTGTTGCTAAAGAGGTTTATAAATTTCCAGATCGTGGTGATAACTTTTTAACTTTGCGTCCTGAATTTACTGCAGGCGTGGTTCGCGCTTTTATTTCTAATGGTGAATTACAACAAGTTTTGCCAAGAAAGTTTTTTTCTTACGGTCCACTTTTTCGTTATGAACGCCCACAAAAAGGTCGTCAAAGACAATTTAATCAAATTAATTTTGAGATTTTTGGCGAAGATAATTTTTACTGCGATGTTGAAGCAATCTTGCTGGCAAGATCTATTTTAAAGGATTTAGGAGTTTTAGATAAAACTTCATTAGAAATAAATTCTCTCGGCTGTGCTAAAACTAAAGCTGATTATGAAGAGGCTTTAACTAAATATTTTGAAAAATTTAAAGATGAACTTTCGGCAGATAGTAAAATTAGGTTAGAAAAAAATCCGTTGCGCATCCTTGATTCTAAAGACTCACAAGATATTGAACTTTTAAATGATGCGCCATCAATTCAAGACTTTTATTCATCAGAATCTAAATTGCGTTTTGATTCTATTTTGAATTCACTAACAAAATTTGGCGTGAAATATCGCGTTAATCAAAGGTTAGTAAGAGGTTTAGATTATTACACATCTACAGTTTTTGAATTTATCACCAGCCATGAAGGCGCGCAAAATACCGCTTTGGCAGGAGGTCGTTATGATGGTCTTGTTGAAAAAATGAGCGGTAAGCATGTGCCGGCAATTGGTTTTGCTGCTGGTCTTGAAAGGTTGATGTTAATTTCACAATTAGAAACTCAAAAATTGCGACCAATTATGGTTTCTTATATTTCAGATGAGCAAAAAAATACTGCTTTTGAATTGGCTCAAAAGCTTAGAAATAAAGACATTCTAACTGATTTTATCTTTGACGCTAATTTCAAAAAACAGATGAAAAAAGCTTCACAAAATAATTCCAGATTTGTGGTAATTATTGGCGAAGAAGAAATGAAAAATGGTGAAATAATTGTTAAAGATTTTGATAATTCAAGAGAACAAAAAGTTAAACAAGATCTTCTAATTCATTATTTGGAAGGTAAGGCGTGATTTTTAAAAAATTATTTCTCTTCAAAAATTTTGAAAAAAACTTCCGCTTTTTTTGTCCATTTTCATTGTTGTGTTTTTTATTTTTTTTGATTTTGGCAATTCCAGAGATTATAAATTCGCCTCTTGATTATCAACAATCAAATGCGGTTAAGATCATGTATATTCATGTTCCAGCGGCTTGGATGGCTTTGATAATTTATACTTTAATGGCAATTTTTAATATTTCCGGATTCATCTGGAAAAATCCATTTTTCTATTTAATTGCTAAATCAATTGCCTCAATTGGTGCAGTTTTTACTTTTGTAACTTTGATAACTGGAAGTATTTGGGGAAAACCAATTTGGGGTGCTTGGTGGGTTTGGGATGCGCGACTTACATCAGTGTTGATTTTATTTTTCTTATATTTGGGATATATAATTTTACTCGATTCCTTTGATGATAAGGAAAAAGGCGAAAAAATTGCTGCGATAATTTCAATTGTAGGTTTTGTAAATGTGCCAATTATTAAATTTTCAGTGGAATATTGGAATAGTTTACATCAGCCAGCCAGCATTATTAGAAGTGGTGGGGTGGCAATTGATCCAGCTATGTTGAAACCTTTGCTTTTGATGTTTGGAGTTTATTTTTGTTATTTTGTTTTCCTTTCTTTATTGAAAGTTAGAAGTGAAATTATGTTGATTAAAATAAATAAAATTAATTAGAGAAGGCTTGAATTATGACTTATGTAGTTACTGATAATTGTGTACGCTGCAAATATACCGATTGTGTTTCCGTGTGCCCTGTTGATTGTTTTTATGAGGGTGAAAATATGCTGGTTATTGATCCTGATGAATGTATTGATTGCGGTGTTTGTGTACCAGAATGTCCAGCAGAGGCAATTTCTCCTGAAGCTGAAGATTTGGTTGAATGGGTAGAAGTGAATCGTAAATATGCTAAAGAATGGCCTAATATAACTAAGCAAAAAGATCCATTACCAGAAGCTAAAGAATTTGATGGTATGAAAGATAAATTTAAAAACTTTTTTGATTCAAGACCTTTTAAGTCCTAATAACAAACTTTCATCCTGAGCGTATAGCTAATCTCTTTTGATTTTTCTTAAGGCCAAAACTCATGAGATCCTTTGCTAAGCTCAGGATGGCAGTATAATTAACGCAATAAACAATTTTCATGACAGATTTTTCAAAAAATAAAGCAGCTCTATCGCTTCTAAAAAAACCTAAAGCAATAATTTTTGATTGGGATAATACTTTAGTTAATACTTGGCCATTAATTCAAACCGCTATTGATACCACAATGGTGCAAATGGGTAAAGAGCCTTGGGGTTTGAAAAAGGTGATGGATAATATTCATAAATCAATGCGTGAATCTTTTCCTGTAATTTTTGGTGACGATTGGGAAAAGGCGGGTAAAATTTATACAAGCACTTACAGATCAATAAATCTAAATAAGTTAGATTTTTTACCAGATGCTTTGCAGTTAATAAATACAATAGAAGAAAAAGAAATTTTACAATTTGTGATTAGTAATAAAATGGGTCCAACTTTGCGTAAAGAAGCAGAGAGTTTGGGAGTTGATAAAAAATTCCTTGCTTTGGTTGGAGCTGGTGACGCAGTTGCTGATAAGCCTAGCCACCATCCTGTTGAATTAGCTTTAATTGGAAGTGATTTAGACCCAGCAAAAGATGAAATTTGGTTTGTTGGTGATACAGTTACTGATCTTGAATGTGCTTATAACACTGGATGTCAGCCAATTATTTTAGGAATTTCTGAGGAAGAGAATCTTGTTTCTAAAACTATTCCTCAAGAATTGATGTTAAATGGTAGAGATGAAAGAGGTGCTGTGCCGCTTTATTTTAATCATAGGGATTTGGCTGATTTGATTAATGGTTTTTAGATTTGGGGGCTGTTGCAAATCACCTAAACTGACTCTTTTTCAAAATGAGTGGGTAAATTTATTTACTACACCAAAAACATCAAGATAATAATTTTGTTTCCAACCAAAATTATTATTCAGCCATGAACTTGAAAGACCTATTTTTTAAAGCCTTAGAGATCAAAGATCCGTGGTATATCAAATCCATCGACCTGATTGATGAACAACTAATAATAGAAGTTGATTTTAAAGCAGGATCTGTATTTGAAGATGACGCCAATGCCAACAATGACAGTAGCAACAATGC
>CAMDRL010000014.1 GCA_945906835.1 Rickettsia typhi | reverse complement strand
AATAACAAGCTGATAGAGGAAAAAGAAGCTAAAATTTCTATCAATCAAAGAGCTTGTCTTTTTGGCGATGGTATTTTTGAAACCTGCCGAATTTTTAACGGTATTATTTACAATTTTGAAGCTCATCAAGCAAGAATTAAAGCTGGTTTAAAAGCTTTAAAATTCTCAGCATCAATTGCTGATTTAGAAAAAAAATCTTATCAATTAATTAAAAAAAATCAGATCAAAAACGGTATTTTAAGAATCGCAATCAGCCGCGGCATTGGCAGCGCTGGATATTTACCAACTTATGAATCAAATTCTTTAATAATAATTCAAACTTCGCAAGTAAGAAAAATAACAACAAAAAAAATTATAATTGGCATTGGCTCAACCAAAAAAACACCACAAAATTCTTTACCAATATCCTGCAAAACCATGCAGGCATTGCCTTACACTCTTAACAAAATTGAAGCTCAAGAAAAAGGTTTGTTTGATTGCATCATGCTTTCGCAGAAAAATTTTATTTCAGAAACCTCTGCTGCAAATATTTTTTGGGTAAAGAATGGAGTGATTTACACAGCTTCTAAAGATTGTGATCTATTACTTGGAACCATTAGAGATAAAGTTCTAAAAAATTTTAAAGTTAAAGAAGTTAAAGCAAAAGTTAGTGATTTACAAAAAGCTGATGAGATTTTTTTAACCAATGTTGCTTGTTTGGCTTTACCTGTTGATGAACTAATAATTGATAAAAAAACAATTAAGCTAAAAAAAGAAATTTCCTTAAAAATTTTAAAGTGGTTTGAAAACGATGTTAAGCCTCCTTTGAAAAAGGAGGTGGATCAATCGCGCAGCGATTGAGGCGAAGGATTTATTATTAAATCTTAATGCAAATAAATCACCCTTCCACCACCTAAGCTGGTCGGGTTTTGCAAACCCGACCTTGTTGTTTGGTAAAATTTATAACTTTTATAATTTTTAATGCACACAAACTGAAATTCTAAATCAACCCCCCTTCCCTAAAACTAAAATAACCAGACCCACCAATAATCAAATGATCCAAAATTTTTATTTCTAAATTTTTCAAAGCTAAAATTATTTCGTTGGTAGTTTTAATATCAGCATTAGAAGGCTTCAATTCACCAGTTGGATGATTGTGCATTAAAATTATTGATGAAGCATTTAACAATAAAGCTTTCTTAGCAATAGCCTTTGAACTTACAGCCACATAGTCATTTTCACCAATTCCAAGCAACTCATCTTCTATCAATTGATGTTTTTTATCTAAAAACAAAACTCGAAAAACTTCATAATTTAAATTTCTTAACAAAGCCGAAGAATAATCCAAAACCGCCTGCCAATTGTTCAAAACAGGCTTCATTTTAGCAGAATTTTTCAAAACTCGATTAATAATTTCAGAGATTATTTTAATTGATGTAACAACGCCTTCACCAACACCATCAATCTCTTTCAGCAAATTCACATCAGCATTCACCACTCCCGAAATATCACCAAATTTTGCAATTAATTTCTTAGCCAAAGACTTAGTATCTTGTCTGGCATTGGCCGCAAAAAGCAAAATTTCCAATAATTCATAATCATGCAATTCTTTTCCCAAAGAATTTAAAAATTTCTCTCTAACTCTTTGTCTGTGCCCAATATTATCTGATGTCCTTTTCATAAATTTTTTTCATAAATTTTTGGTGTAATTTTATCTGTCGCAAAGTTTTTGATACCAAGCTGTTCAAGCTCTAAAAGCCTTGATAAATCATTAACCGTCCAAGAAAAAAACTCAATTCCATTAAGATTTTTTACAAAATTTTCATCCAATAATTTATGAAATATTGATAAGAATTTAATATTATTTTTTGCCAAAAATTTTTGTATATTTTTTACATCTTCATCTTTTTCTATCTTTTTACAAACCGCCACCAAATTAGCCTCATCACCAAAGACTCTTCTAATTTCTGCGAAAACTTTTGCCGCCTTTTTATAATCAGTAATAAATGGAGCAAAATAAATTTGATTCAAATCAATTTTTGCTGCAATAATTTCATCTTTAGTTAAAGTCAAAGCTTCAAAAGCATTATTCTCATTCAAATTTTTGAAATCCATCCAATATTCCAAAGAATTTCCAAAACAAAAATAATTCTGCAAAACAGGTAAATTATCTAATTCATCAATTTTTGGTTGATCATGTTTTAAAACTAGATTTCCATTTAAAAACCAAATATCAAATTCAATGGCTTTGAAATTTTCTTTTACAGCTTCTTTCAAACTTTCAATTGAATTTTGTTGAGCATTTTCTAAAACAAAGCCACGATGGGCAAAAAGTTTAATCATTTTTAAAGTGAGATTTTATGAAATTCATTATTATCAAAACCACTTATCCAAATTTACCAGATGCTAAAAAACTAGCAAAAATTCTGCTAACAAAAAAATTAGCTGCTTGCGTGCAATTTACAAAAATTGAAAGTAATTATTTTTGGGAAGAAAAAATTGTAAATGATAAAGAGATTTTGGTGACCATAAAAACCAAAGCTAGTTTTTATAAAGAAATTGAGAAAATTATTATCAAAAATCACCAATATGAAATTCCTCAAATTATTGGAATCAATATTGATAAAGGTTCAAATTCTTATTTAAATTGGCTTGATTCAAATGTAAAAAATGGAAAATAAAAACTGGCTTAATTAAAGTTGTATATCTATAAACTTTATCGTGCTTTTAGCAGAATATAAAAATATCTTATTATAAAAACTCATTGGTTTTTAAAAGAAAATAAAGATTTTTCAGGCTTTTTTGCCAAAAAAAGAAACAATTATTTCAAATTTAGAAGTCGATTTAACTTGATGAAGATTAACGCAGAAACGGATAATTCGTAACAATGATGAAAGAAATAATTGTTTCCTCAAACATAAACAATTTTAGGAAATTTACAAATGACACAAAAAACAATTTTAATCGATGCAGCGCATCGTGAAGAGACGCGAATCGCTGTTTTAGATGATGGAATCTTGCAAGATTTTGATCGTGAAGCCATTGCCATCAAGCAAATCAAAGGCAATATTTACCTTGCCAAAGTCACCAGAGTAGAGCCTTCATTACAAGCTGCCTTTGTTGATTATGACGGCAACCGTCATGGCTTTTTACCTTTCGCTGACATTCACCCAGATTATTACACACTTTCTGAATCAGAAAAACAAAAGTTGAAAGATTCTAATAAAGCCGTTCAACCAAAACATGATGAAGATGAAGATGATTCTGAGAATCAAAATCGTCCAAATACTCGTCGCCCTGAAGACCATGAAGAAGGTTCTGAATCCTTCGTTACCGGCTCTTATTCAGTAGAAGATGAAACTGGAAGTTACTCAGGAAATATTCACAATATTTACAGAAAATATAACATCCAAGATGTTATCAAACCGGGGCAATTGCTTTTGATTCAAGCTACCAAAGAAGAAAGAGGCAATAAAGGCGCGTCAATGACCACTTATGTTTCTTTAGCTGGAAAATATTGTGTATTAATGTCTAATACGCCAAATAAAGGTGGGGTTTCTAAAAAAGTCGACAATTTCCGTGATCGCAAACTTTTAAAATCAATTTTAAATGATTTAGGAGTTCCTGAAGATAGATCTGTCATTGTGAGAACCGCAGGCGTTGGCAAAAAACCAGAAGATATAAAAAGAGATTACGAATATCTTTCAAGATTGTGGGACAGCATCAAAGAAGCTTCGAAAACTTCTAGAGCTCCTTCTTTTATACATGCTGAAGATGATGTTATCAAAAGATCTATTAGAGATGTTTATAACGAGCAAGTTAGCGAAGTTGTAGTTGATGGAAAATCAGCTTTTGATGCCGTGATGAGCTTTGTAAAGCTTACCATGCCAAATGGCACTCACAATATCAAGCTTCACGAAGAAAGAGTTCCAATTTTCAACAAATATCGCGTTGAGCAACAAATTTCTTCTTTATATGAGAAGCAAATTGCCTTGCCATCTGGTGGATCAATTGTAATTGACCATACTGAAGCATTAGTTGCAATTGATGTAAACTCTGGAAGAGCAACTAAAGAAAGTGGCGTTGAAGAAACTGCCTTTACCACCAACTTTGAAGCAGTAAAAGAAATCGCCAGACAACTTCGTTTGCGTGACTTGGCTGGTTTAGTAGTTATTGATTTTATTGATATGTACGACCAAAAACATCGTCGTAATGTTGAAAGAGCTTTGCGTGATGAATTACAAAATGATCGAGCTCGCATTCAGCTTGGTCGCATTAGTGTTTTTGGACTTTTAGAAATGTCACGCCAAAGACTTGGTGCAAGTTTTTTTGAAACTATTACAGAACCTTGCAAACATTGCAACGGAACTGGCTATGTAAGATCAGTTGAAATTTTAGCAGTTAGCATTTTACGCTCTATCCGACATGCTTGCGCCGATAATCAAGTTGGTGTAATTTATGTTTACACCACCAATGAAGTCATCGCTTATTTGATGAATTACAAAAAAAATGACATCATCTCAACTGAGAAAAATTATAATATTCATATTTTCATGCATCCTAGCGAAGATGTTGGAAGTCAAGGTTTCACTATCAAAAAAAGAAAAAGTCTTTCTGATGAAGAAAGAAGAGAAATCGAAATGGAAGTTGTAACTGGAAAAGTTAATCAACTTGGTTTAGAAAAAAGCTATTTTGACGATTCTTCTAACAATGGAAAAGAATCTTTTGGCAATTCTGTAGAAGATAATTTAAGCAGAAACCGCAGAAGAAACGACAATAAATTCAAAAAGAATAACAAAGATAGAAGAAAAAATAACAACAGAGACTACAATAATAAAAAACCTTCATTTGTTGGTTCGTTATTATCAATTTTTTCTGGTAAAAAATAGTTTTAATTACCGCCATTCCTGCAAAAGAAATACATTTGCAGGAATGACAAAATAAACCCCCAAGACCCTTCCAATAATTCAATTATGAAAAATTTTACACAAAATATTTGTAAAAATTTTATCATTTTACTTATCTCTTTTTCGCTGATTTCTTCTTGCTCTTATAGTCCAATTTTAGATCAAAATGATCAATACTTAAAATCTGGCGATGAAGACGCAGAACAAGCAATCAACGATTGCACTAAAAAAGCTGACGCCTATCTTAAAAAATTTAAAGCCAAAAGAATAGCTAAAGAAACTGGCAGAAAATCTGTAATTGGCGGAATTTTTGGGGGAATTTTTGGTTTTCTTTTTGGCGGAAATACCACATCTCTAATAACTGGACTTGCAATTGGAACTGGAGTTGGAGCCTCAACTGGCGCACTATCGGCAGCTGGTGAGGGAACAATTACTCCCGATCAAACTAAACAAAGATATGTATCTAATTGTTTGGCAGATAAAGGCTATTCTGTAATTGGTTGGCAGTAATTATCATTGTCATCCTTAACGAAGTGAAAAATCTCATGAGATGTTTCGCTTTGCTGGGCATGACAACTTATTTATTTAAAAAATGCAAAACCCTCCAAAAATTCTAATCATTGGCGCAGGTGCAATTGGCGGATTTTATGGCGCAAAACTTTCTCAAGCAGGCGCCAAAGTTTCAATTATCTGTCGCTCTGATTATCATTTTATAAAAGAACATGGCATCAATATTAAAAGCCACTGGAACCAAGAAAACTTCCATTTTAAACCTCAGCAAGTTTTACAAAATATTAAAGATTACAAAGATGAAGCTGATTTTATTTTAATTTCCACCAAAGTTTTGCCAACAATTTCAATTGCTGATTTAATCAAGCCAGTATTATCCAAAAACACTTCGATTATTTTATTACAAAATGGCATTCACATTGAAAATCCTGTCGCAAATTCATTTCCCAATCATCATCTAATTAGCATAATTGCCTTCGTTTGTGTGAGTCGAATTGATTTTGGAAAAATTCATCATCAAGATTATGGCAGACTAGTAGTTGGAGATTTCCCCAGTGGACTTTCTCAAAAAACTTTAAATTTGGTTGAGTTGTGGAATAATTCTGGCGTGCCTTGTGAAGCAGTTTCTAATATTCAAATCGAACGCTGGAAAAAGATGGTTTGGAACGCGCCTTTTAATCCAATTTCAGTTTTAGCTGGCGGAATTGATACCAAGAAAATTTTAAATAATGAGGCAACTAAAAATTTAGTCGAAAATGTCATGCAGGAAATTTGTATTTTAGCAAAAGCTGATGGCTCTGAATTACCTCAAGATATTGCAGCTAAAAATATCGAAATGACTTTAAAAATGAAGTCTTACAAAACCAGCATGTTACTTGATTTTGAAGCAAAAAGACCGTTAGAAGTTGAAGCAATTCTAGGAAACGCCTTAAGATTTGCTAAAGAAAACTCAATCGATGTTCCTTATTTATCAAGCCTTTACGCACTGCTTTCTTGCTATTAAATATACCAAGATAACTATACCAGACTAAATATCTTTGTCTGGTGCAGTTTTTATTTTACGCCCCATGAGCAGCGCCCCACATTGTGTAGACCCTCAACAGGTTAATTCACTATAAATCAAAAAATCCTAACTAGAGCAAGAAATTCTAATCTCTTGCGACCAAGCTGGTGGAACTTTGGCATAATCATCATTTTCAATTTGCTCTGAAAATGGCGATTCCATTATTTTTTGTAATTTTTTTACTTCTGAAAAATCATTTTCCTTTACAGCTTTCTCAATGGCATTTTGCAATAAATAATTTCGTAAAATAAATTTTGGATTTATTTTATTCATAGCTTTACGCCTTGATTTATCATCCTTTACAACATCGCTATCAGAATTTTTTAAAATCAGAGAGTAATTCTCTAACCAAATTTTTAATTCATTTTCAAAATTATTTTTTTCATCTCTTGGCAATTCTTGCAATAATCCCAGATCACCTTTAGCAATAAATTTTTCTATTTTATCAATCTCAAATTTAGCTAAATTGCGAAAGAAAAAAGAATAATCAACGCGATATTTTTTAAGCAGCAGAAGCAAGCTTTTCACAAGCTTCTCAACATCTTTACTAAATTTCTCAAAACCCAATTTCTTTGCCATCAAAGCTTGATATTCTCCAAAAAAAACTTCCTCATAAATTGATAAAATTTTCTGTTGATCTTTCATTTCAATAAAACTTGAAAGAGTGATGGCGAAAGCATGCAAATTCCATAATCCAACTTTTGGCTGATTGGCAAAAGAATAGCGCCCCTGATAATCAGAAGAATTACAAATATGATCTGGATTATATTCATCCAAAAATCCAAATGGCCCGTAATCAAAAGTAATTCCTAAAATTGACATATTATCAGTATTCATCACGCCATGACAAAAACCAAAAGCCTGCCAATAAGCGATCATTTTTGCGGTACTAATTACCACTTCGCATAAAAATAACTGATATTTTTCTGGATCATTTTTGAAATGAGGAAAATGCTTTTCAATAGCATAATCAGCCAAAATTTTTACTTTATCATTTTGCTGACGATAGAAAAAAACTTCAAAAGATCCAAAACGAATATGTGACTCTGACATGCGTATTATTTGTGCTGCTGGCTCAATTTCTTCTCTAATTGCCAAATCTTTTGAAGCAATTAAACATAAAGCGCGCGAGGTTGGAATCCCCAAATTAAACATCGCTTCAGAAACTAAAAACTCACGAATTGACGAACGCAAAACCGCTTTACCATCGCCCATTCTTGAATAAGGCGTAAGTCCAGATCCTTTTAATACCAAATCCCAACTTTCATTTTTTTGATTTTTAATTTGTGCAAGAAGAATCGCTCTTCCATCTCCAAGTTGCGGCACTAAATGACCAAATTGATGACCAGCATAAAGCATTGCCAAATAACAAAATTCTGGGTGTGGTTTTTTAGCGGAAATTGCCTCTAAAAATTCTGAACTTAAAATTTCTTTTTCATTTAAATTAATTAGTTCACAAGCTTTTGAACTAAAAGCCACAACAGATGATTCTTGAAGAGGAGTTGGAAGAATTTCTGAAAAAAAGTCATCACCAAGTTTTGCAAAATGATTATTGAAATTCAGCTTGAGTAGATTTTGATTTTTAGACAACCGACATCCCTTTTGGAGTTTTTACAACTGGATATTCACGAGGGTTAAAAAGCTGATAATGCCACCATTCTTTAGAATAAAAATCAAAACCAGCGTCCTTCATAAGCTTAAACAAAATAAGGCGATTGCGCACCGCTTCTGGAGAAACTTTATTACAACTATGAAAAGCTAAATCAGAAAATTCATCGAAATCTGTTCCCATATTTAACTCTTTTCCCTGTAAATCGGTTAAAGTTAAATCGATGGCAACGCCCCGACAATGAGGAATTGATCCGCTTTTTGGATCAGAAATAAAACCTCCATGAGGATCATTTGAAGAAAATTTTTTGAACATATATTTCTGAACCTCTATTGGCCTAAAACAATCAAAAATTTTTAATTTAAATCCTAACTTTTCCGCCTCTTCAATAACTTTTTTTAAAAGTTCAACGGCATCTTTATGAAGATAACATATGGCTTCAGAATAAAGCTTATGTTCACAAACATTATTTATAGTGGCGTAGCGCACATCAAGAATTACACCGAAATCTTTTTCCGTAATTTTAACTAAATTTTGCATTTTAAAAAGGTTTTAAAACAACTAATGATACAATAAACAGAGCCAGAACGATTGGCAATTCGTTTATGATGCGATAAAATTTTTGACTATGTTTATTTGCTCCATTTGCAAAGTTCTTGCGACATTTTGATAAAAAACCATGATAGCCAGCAAGAATTAAAACAAGGGTAATTTTAGCTTGAAGCCAAACAAGTTTAAAACCAATTTCACCTGCTAAATAAAGTCCAGAAATAAAAACAAAAACCATTGATGGCAACATAATGTAACGCAGTAATTTTTCCTCCATCACTTGAAAAATTTTGTCCGCTTCAAATCCATTTTTTACCTGGCAATGATAAACAAAAATTCTCGGCAAATACAGTAAACCAGCCATCCAAGAAATCACAGCAATTATGTGAAAAATTTTTATCACATCATAAATTTCGATATCTTCCATATTTAGGATAAAATTGTTGATTAATTTGGTTGTGAAGCTATTTTAACTAACTCATTATGAGACTCGTTTACGAATTATCAAAAGTCAACTTCCAAAATCCAAAATGAAGCTTCTAGCTTGTAACAGCAATCCCACTTTATCACAAGAAATCTCAAATTATTTAGGCATTGGCTTAATTAATGCTGAAGTTAAAAAATTCGCTGACATGGAAGTGTTTGTTGATATCAAGGAAAATGTTCGTGGCGAAGATATTTTTGTTATTCAATCAACATCTTATCCAGCCAATGATAATATCATGGAATTATTGATTGTAATTGACGCTTTGCGTCGCGCTTCAGCTCGCAGAATTACAGCAGTGATTCCTTATTTTGGTTACGCTAGACAAGATCGTAAAGTTGCACCACGCACTCCAATTTCAGCAAAATTAGTTGCTAATATCATTACTTCCGCAGGCGCAGATCGCGTATTAACACTTGATTTACACGCTGGTCAAATTCAAGGATTCTTCGATATTCCTCTTGATAATCTTTACTCCGCACCAGTTTTTTCTAAAGATATCAAGCATAATTTCCATAATACTAAAGATTTAGTAATTGTTTCTCCTGATGTTGGAGGACTTGTCCGCGCCAGAGAAATTGCCAGCAAACTTGGCGCAGAATTGGCAATAGTCGACAAAAGACGCCCCAAAGCTGGAGTTAGTGAAGTTATGAATATTATCGGTGAAGTTGATGGCAGAAATTGTATTATTGTTGATGATATGGTTGATTCTGGTGGAACTTTATGCAACGCTGCAGAAGCCTTAATTAACAAAGGTGCCACTTCAGTTTCAGCATACATAACTCATGGCGTTTTATCTGGAAAAGCCAATGAAAGAATAGCCAATTCTAAGTTAAAAAACTTGGTTATCACTAATTCAATCGAGCCAAATAAAGAAACCCTAGCAGTTAAAAATATTAAAATTATAAATATTGCCAACCTTATCGGAGAAGCAATTAACAACATTTCCAAAGAAAAATCAGTTTCAACTTTGTTCGCTTAAAAACATGGAAAAATTCAAAATTCCTCTAATTAATCTTGCCACCACCTTCTCTGCCGCTTTTTTAGTTGTAGTATTTGCTATAATTTTTGCTGATCTTTTTTATCAACCAAAAAAAATGGTTAAAAGAGGTTTTGAAGTTGCGGTTTCTGCTGATGGAAAGCCTTTAGTAAAAGAAGAAGCAAAGCCAATAGATTTAGCAACTTTAATGCAAAGCGCTGATTTTGATAGAGGTGCTAAAATTTCTAAAAAATGCGCATCTTGTCATAGTTTTGGTAAGGGCGAGTCAGCTAAAGTTGGTCCAAATTTATTTGGAATAATTGGCCGAAGTAAAGGCTCTATGTTGGGATTTTCTTACTCTAAAGCACTTCTTGAAAAAGGTGGCTCATGGGATAAAGAATCAATAAACCAATTCATCACCAAACCAAAAGATTTTATACCAGGTACAAAAATGGGATTTGCTGGCTTGAAAAAACCACAAGATCGCGCTGATGTAATTTTATTTTTAGAAAAATCAGCGAAGTAATAAAATTAAATGATGAATTAAAACGCTCTTCATCCTTGACACTTAAGCGTCGAGGATCTCATGAACTTAATTTGAAAATAAAATTCATGAGACCCTCGAATACTTCGGATTCAAGGATGAAGAACCTTCTATTCTTTTTAGACGCAAAACTATATCATACTAAGCTAATCTTTCATCTTTCTAACTAAGAAGTTTTGAGAAAAAATTGCGACGAAGAATATAAGCTGTATCAGGTGATACAGCGTTATTTTTCGAGTAAATTTTTACCAAAAATTCGAAGTTAGAAAGATGAAAGATTAGCTTAGTATGCTATGTGCGATATATTCATTACATAATTTATAATTAACGTAAATAAAACCAACATGGAAATATTTGGAATAATTCTATCAGCAGTCTTCGGTGCCATATTCGGCTCTTATGCCACTCTTTTCGCCTATCGCCTGCCACTTGGAGAATCATGCTTCGGTAGATATTTCGGCCCAAAATCAAGATGTCCACAGTGTAACACCATAATTAGAACTCGCGAATTAATCCCTTTAGTCAATTGGCTTTTCACTTTAGGAAGATGCAAAAGCTGCCAAACAAAAATTCCTCGCACCCATTTATTCATTGAGCTTTCAACCACAATTTTATTCGTACTTTGCTATTTACAATTTGGCTTTAGTGAAAATTTTATGATCTATTCTTTAATCTCAACTGGCTTAGTAATTCTTGCTGCTTGTGATTTTACTCACAAAAAATTTCCTGAACAAATTTTAAATTTTATTTTAATGATCGGATTAGCAAACCGTGTTTTGCAAGATGGCACAACTGTTGATGCTGTTTTTTCGGCAGCAATTGGAATAATTTTTTCAGTAATTTTCTATCAAGTTTTCTACAAAAAAACTAATGGTTTATTCGCCACACAGTCTCAATCTTTTGACTACACAAAATTTATTTTGATCAGTAGCGTTTGCTTAGAATTAAGATTATTTTTATTCTATTTTTTTGCCGTGATGCTTACTTTATTCACAATTCTATTGTTAGATATTCCAAATAAAAAGAAGCGTAGTAACTTTGGATATTCACTAATAATACCATTTATTTATTTAATGCTTTATCCTCCAATTATTCTCTAAATTAATCCTTAAAATCATGATCACAAATTTTTCCGACTACAAAATCAAAGATATAAATTTATCAAATTTAGGCAGAAAAGAAATCATTCTTGCTGAAAATGAAATGCCAGGGCTAATGTCTCTGCGCCAAGAATATGGGTCTTCTAAACCACTTACAGGCGCAAGAATTGTAGGCTGCCTACATATGACAATTGAGACAGCAGTTCTTATCGAAACCTTGATTCACCTTGGCGCAGAAGTTAGATGGAGTTCTTGTAATATTTTTTCAACATCAGATCAAGCTGCTGCTGCCATTGCTGCAAAAGGTATTCCTGTTTTTGCCTGGAAAGGCGAAACCGAAGAAGAATATCTCTGGTGCATTGAACAAACTATTGTTGGAAATCCAAGATGGAAACCAAATATGATTTTGGATGATGGTGGAGATTTAACTAAAATAATTCACCAAGAATATCCAGAAATTTTAAAAGAAATGAAAGGTCTTTCAGAAGAGACCACAACAGGCGTTGCGCGTCTTTATCAAATGGAAAGAGAAGGCAAATTAAAACTTCCCGCAATCAATGTTAATGACGCAATTACCAAATCAAAATTCGACAATCTTTACGGCTGCAAAGAAAGCGTAATTGACGGAATTAAACGCGCGACGGATGTTATGATTGCTGGAAAAATGGTAGTAATTGCTGGCTATGGAAATGTTGGCAAAGGCTGCGCTGAAGCTTTCAAATCACAAGGCGCCAGAGTTGTTGTTACAGAAATAGATCCAATCTGTGCTCTTCAAGCGGCAATGGCTGGCTATCAAGTTTTACCAATTGAGGCGGTTGTTAAAGATACTGATATTTTTGTTACCACAACTGGCAATGTTGATATTATCACACTTGAACATATGCGCGAAATGAAGGATTGCGCAATCGTTGGTAATATTGGTCACTTCGACAATGAAATCCAAGTTGAATCTTTAAGAAATTTACCATGGTTAAACATCAAGCCACAAGTTGATCAAATAACTTTTCCAGATGGAAAAAGAATTATTTTACTTGCTGAAGGAAGATTATTAAATTTAGGATGCGCTACAGGACACAGCGCCTTCGTAATGTCTGCCAGCTTCACCAATCAAGTTATGGCACAAATTGAATTATGGCAAAATCATAAAAAATATCAAAATAAAGTTTATATTTTACCAAAAGAATTAGATGAAAAAGTTGCTATTTTACATCTAAAAAAACTTGGCGCAATTTTAACAAAATTAAATGATAAGCAGGCTGAATATATAAATGTTTCTAAGTCTGGCCCGTTTAAAACAGAAAATTATAAATACTAAAAAATGTCATCCTGAGCAAAGCGAAGGATCTCTTTTTAACATTCACATAAAAAAATGGAAAAAATTCAAATTACCAAAGAAGGTTATCAAAGATTAAAAGCTGAACTTGAAAATTTAAAAATTGTTGAAAGACCAAAAATTATCAACGCCATTGCAACAGCGCGTGAGCTTGGAGATTTAAAAGAAAATGCTGAATATCATACAGCAAAAGATAAACAAGGTTTTATTGAAGCTCAAATCGCAGATCTTTCAGATAAATTTATTAGAGCAGAAGTAATTGATATTTCTCAACTTAGTGGCAATAAAGTTAAATTTGGCGCCACTGTAAAGTTGGAAAATTTGGATAATGGCAAAATAGTTACCTATAAAATCGTCAGTGAGTTCGAAGCGAACATTGATGATGGCCTTATATCCGCTCTATCACCAGTTGCGCGCTTTTTACTTGGCAAAGAATCTGGTGATGAAGTAGAAATAAAAACTCCGGGAGGTGTGTCTAATTATGAAATAATTGATATTAAATTTATTTAAAGAAAAAATAATATTTGACATCAAAAAAACAGTCGCTTAATTACCACCAACCATTAGAGCTTTTAGTTCTTTTTTAGCTTTCGCTTTTCCTTCAACTAAAATTAGTTTCACAAATATGAAAAAAACTTTTTCTTCAAAAAAATCAGCATTCTCACTGATTGAATTATCAATCGTGTTAATCATCATCGGTCTATTAATTGCTGGTGTAACTGGGGGCGCAAGCTTGATTAAAAGCTCAGAACTTCGCGCTGCCATAAGCGAAGCTAGAGGTTACGCAGTTGCAGTTAACGGATTCTTCTCTCAATATAACGCTTTACCTGGCGACTACACAGTTGCAATCGCTGGTTCATCTCACGCTGGCTCAACTAATGGCGGAAACTCAAAAATCCAATATTTCGCATCTGATACTTCATCTTTCAGCTCAGAATCAGTTGTTGCTTGGAACCAATTAATTGCTACTGGAACACTTGACTCAACTCTATCTCTAACTTACACAGCTGTAACAACTGCTCAAACAGTTGGAACAATGATGCCAGCTTCAAAAATCAAATTCGCTGGATGGCATTTTGATTATCGTAACAATGTTGGCGCAGCTAACAACTACGAAAGTGCTACTGGAACAGCTGAAGGCGCTGCCGCTGCCGCCGCGAATCAAAATGTTGTGGTTTTAACTCCAGCTACTTTAGCCGCTTCAAGCGATGCTACATTGGTTAACGGTGAAGTTAACATCGCTTACACGACAGATGGAGTTGGCGCTTTAACTGGTCCTGACGCTCTTTCAATCGACACTAAAGTTGATGATGGATTTGCTAACGCTGGAAGAGTTAGAGGTCTTAACCCTGGTACTTATGATAGTACTAACGGTTGCTACAACACCTCCGCAAACTCCAACAGTAGTTACATAGTTTCTTCTGGAACTAATAAAGTTTGCAACCTTACTTTCCAAGTTGATGTTAACTCATAATTTGGTTACTTAGGTAATTTTA
>CAMDRL010000013.1 GCA_945906835.1 Rickettsia typhi | reverse complement strand
GAAAAAACTAAAAAAGCCAAAATGACCGTTGAAGATGCCATTAAAACCTTGGTTGACGAAGAATCAGAAAAAATGATTGATGAAGAAAAAATCATTAAAGCGGCGATTAAATCTGTGGAAAATGATGGCATAGTTTTCATTGATGAGATTGATAAAATCTGTGCTAAAAATTCCATGAAAGGTGGTGATGTAAGTCGTGAAGGCGTACAAAGAGATTTATTGCCTTTAGTTGAAGGAACAGCTGTGAGCACAAAATATGGTTTAATCAAAAGTGATCATATTTTGTTCATTGCATCTGGTGCTTTTCATGTGGCTAAACCAGCAGATTTATTGCCTGAATTGCAAGGTAGATTTCCAATTAGAGTGCAATTAAAACCTTTAACTGAAGCTGATTTGGTGCGCATTTTAAAAGAACCAGAAGCTAGTTTAATTAAGCAATATGTTGCTTTATTGGCAGTTGAAAAAGTGAAATTAAATTTCTCTGAAGAAGGTGTAAAAGAAATTGCTAAAATTGCTCATAAGGTAAATGCTGAAGTTGAAAATATAGGAGCCAGAAGGCTTCACACCATGTTAGAAAAAATTCTTGAAGATGTGAGTTTTTCAGCAAGCGAAATGAAAGATGGCTCAACTGTAAAAATTGACAAAGATTATGTTGCAGCGCATTTAGGCGATTTGATTTCGGGTAAAACTGATTTATCAAAATTTATTTTGTAATAAAGAATACTAAAACTAAAACCAACAAAACCATGATTCCTCGTTATTCTCGCCCAGAAATGACCAAAATTTGGTTAGAAGAAAATAAATATCAAATCTGGTTTGATATTGAAACTTATGCTTTAGAAGCTTTTGAAAAATTAGGTGTAGCGCCAAAAGGTGCGGCGGCTGAAATTCGTGAAAATTTTAAAAAATCTGGCGGTAAATTTAATGCTGCCCGTATTGATGAAATTGAAGCTGTAACCAAGCATGATGTAATCGCATTTTTAACTCATTTATCTGAATTGGTTGGAGAAAAATCTCGCTTCGTACATCTTGGCATGACAAGCTCTGATGTGCTTGATACTTGTCTTTCTGTGCAGCTTTCTCAAGCTTCTGACATTTTAATTGCTGACTTAGAAAGACTTTTAGTGGCAATTAAAAAAAGAGCTTTTGAACATAAAGACACGGTTTGCGTGGGTCGTTCACACGGTATTCACGCTGAACCTGTAACATTTGGTTTAAAATTAGCGCGTTTTTATGCTGAATTTGAAAGAAATTTAAACCGTTTAAAAGCAGCTAAAAAAGAAATCGCAGTTTGTGCAATTTCTGGTGCGGTTGGTACATTTGCCAACATTGATCCAAGCGTGCAAAAACATGTTGCTGAAAAAATGAATTTAGCTGAAGAATCTGTTTCAACGCAGGTAATTCCAAGAGATCGTCACGCATTTTTCTTTTCTGTTTTGGGAGTTATCGCTTCATCAGTGGAAAATTTAGCTATTGAAATTCGTCATTTACAACGCACTGAAGTTTTAGAAGTTGAAGAGTTTTTTTCCAAAGGTCAAAAAGGCTCATCAGCAATGCCTCACAAACGCAATCCTGTTCTAAGTGAGAATTTAACTGGCTTGGCAAGAATTGTTAGAAGTGCTGTGGTTCCAGCTTTAGAAAATGTTGCTTTATGGCATGAAAGAGATATTTCGCATTCTTCTGTTGAAAGAATGATTGCGCCAGACGCAACTGTAACTCTAAATTTTGCGCTTAACCGTCTCACTTCCATGATAGAAAATTTATTAATCTATCCTGAAAATATGCAGAAAAATTTGAATCGTTTAAAAGGCTTGGTTTTTTCTCAAAGAGTACTTTTGACTTTAATTGAAGAAGCGAAAATATCTCGTGAAGACGCTTATCGCATAGTTCAAACTAATGCCATGAAAGTTTGGAAAGAAGATATTGATTTTCTGGAATTACTAAAAACCGACGAGGAAGTTCAAGGAAAAATTAGTGATAAAAAGTTAGAAGAAATTTTTGATCTTTCATATCATACCAAGAATGTTGATCATATTTTTAAGCAAGTTTTTAAATCATAATTTCCTATAGTTAAGATATTGAGCTTGTTATTCCCAATATCTTTGTCATTCCCGCGAAGGTTGGAATCCAGTGTTTCTTAAAGCTCCACTAAATTCCCGCCTGTGTGGGAATGACAAACAAAAAGTTCCTCTAATTAGAGCGCCTCATGAAATATTTCGATGTAATAATTATTGGCGCTGGCGCTGCAGGGTTAATGTGTGCGGCAACTGCAGGGCAAAAAGGTCGCAAAGTTTTGCTTATTGATCACGCTGAATCAGTTGGTAAAAAAATAAGAATTTCTGGTGGTGGCAGATGTAATTTTACCAATCTTCACACAACGCCAAAAAATTTTATTTCTAAAAATCCACATTTTTGCGTTTCCGCTTTAAATCGCTTCACTCAACAAGATTTTATAAATTTAGTAAAAAAACATCAAATTTTCTTTCACGAAAAAACTTTAGGGCAGCTTTTTTGCGATATTTCTTCGAAGCAAATTATTGAAATGTTACTTAAAGAATGCGTGGATGGTGATGTGGAAATCAGGCTTGAATCAAAGGTAAGTGAGCTCCATCCTTGTCAACCCGAACTTGTTGGGGGGTCTATTGACTTGGAATCTAATTACAACTTTCAACTAAAAATTGGCGATGAGTTTGTGCAATGCCAATCTTTAGTAATTGCAACTGGCGGATTATCAATTCCAAAAATGGGCGCAACTGGTTTTGGTTATGATGTGGCAAGACAATTTGGCTTAAAAATCATTGAACCAAAACCTGCTTTAGTGCCTTTTACTCTTGATGAAAAAACCTTGTCAGAAACCAAAAATCTTTCTGGTGTTTCGGTAAATGGCATTGCTTCTTGTGGTAAAATAAATTTTCGTGAAGGAATTTTATTTACCCACTTCGGACTTAGTGGTCCAGCTATTCTACAGATTTCTTCTTATTGGAAAAAAGGCGATAAAATTACAATAAATTTAGCGCCAGAAATTAATGTTTTTGAAAAATTACAAGAAGAAAAAAAATTAAAACCCAAACAAGAATTGCAAAATTTCCTAGCCACATTCTTACCAAAAAGTCTAGCCAATTATTTAGGGCAAAAATCCAATCATTTAGGAAATTTAGCTGATCTTTCTAATCAAAAAATCAAAGAAATTGCTGATTCAGTAAATGCTTGGAGCTTTATTCCAAAAGGTACTGAAGGTTTTGCTAAAGCCGAAGTAACAATTGGAGGAATTAACACCGATGAAATTTCGTCCAAAACTTTTGAAGTAAAATCAGTGCCAAATTTATTTTTTATCGGTGAAGTTTTAGATGTTACAGGATGGCTTGGAGGTTTTAATTTCCAATGGGCTTGGGCAAGTGGCAAAGCAGCAGGAGAGGTTGTGTAAATTATATATTTTAACTATACCAGATAACCTATCTATTGATATTTAGCTCCAATTATCTAATCATAATTTTTTGGAAAAAATTACGGTAAAAGCTTATAGCAAAGATTTAAGGATAAAAGTGTGATAGTGGAATTCCTAATCCCAGAGCTAAAACCCAATTGGATGATTTTATGGGACACTCTTGGGACACTTAGCCACAAATTTTGGCAAAAAACAAGATTGCTTGTAACAAATAAAAGCTGTAAAGCCTTGACTTTATTATTGCTATAATTTCTTATTGATTGTCACCTACTGATAAAATAGGTCTACGGATCATAATTTTGTAGGCTCGGCTCCTGTCGTGTGCAACATTTTCTGTTAGAGTTTTATTTTCAAAAACCAATCGAGGGCAACTCAAATGAAAATTCAATTTGCGATCATATTTGCAATAATTTTATCTCTCCTTTCTTACTCGTCTTTTGCAAAAGAAAATAAAATAAGCACAACTTCTCCAAAAATTACAGCGTCCATTCCAAAAACTTCTGCAACAAGCGACATTCCAACAATTGAGCCCGAAAATTTAACAAAAGTTTTTGATCAGGCAGAAAAATATTACAAAGAAGGACAAGCTTGGAAAAAATTAAAATGCCAACCTAAAACTGGGTTCATTTGCACAAAATGGGAATGCGCCAAGAGGGACACTAAAACTTTCTTAATTTTAGACAAAAAGAATAAAACCATTTCACGCTGCGAAGAGGGAATTTGCGATAAATATTCAGCCGAATTTAATCACACAGGTGTTTTCTTCAGTATTCAAAGCGAAGGTCCTATTAGCACTTTAGTTAGAGTTTTGGGAGATAGCCGTTATAAAGAAGTTACTACAATTGGAATGGATGCTTACATTGCCAACGGTAATTGTGAATCAATTACCGATGACAAATAATCTGACTAAGAAATACTAGAGCGTAACATCCAAGCCGCTTTTTCGTGAGATTCAATTCTGCCAATAAACATATCAGCAGTTGCTTCATCACCAGCTTTTTGAGCAGCTTTAATTCCATCATGTAAAAGCTTTACAATTGTTTCATGACCAGAAACTAAGTCTGTTAACATATCATTAGCTTTTAAATTTTTATCACCGCTTTTAACTTTGCTAAGTTTGGAAAAGTTTTCAAAGCTACCTTCAACCTTTTCTCCCAAAGATCTGATTCTTTCTGCAAGCTCATCAATTGCGTCAGATAATTCCTGATATTGAGCCCCGAACATTTCATGTACAGGTTTAAAATCTGCGCCCGTAACATTCCAATGATAATTTTGAGTTTTAAGTGCAAGCCCATAAGAACTTGCCACAACAACCTCTAAAATTTTTATGACTTCTTTTTCCATAATTTGCCTTTTTAAGTTGATAATTAGTGAATTTAAATAGATTGACTCAACAATCTCTTTAAAAAACATTTACAAGTCTTCAATGACTAAAACTTGCGCTGCAGAACTCACCACGGCAGCAATCTTTGCCACCATTTGAACTTGAGATTTCGACAAGCTCTGCTTCACAAGCTGATTAGCATGAGCATCAATAAACATTGCGCAACCATTAATAATTGAAGCTGCTAAAGAAAATATTTCAAAATTTACTTTATCAATTCCATGGTCAAGAATACCGCGCATTCTTAATCCAGCTGGCATTTGAGAATATTCTTTATCTTCGCTAATATGTAAAAAGCGATAATAAAGATTATTCATAGCCATTAATGAAGCCGCATTTTTAGCTGCCTTGATTTCATCTTCTGACAAAATATTTTGCACTTCATTTTTTAATATTTTGATCAAAATTTCTTGCTTTGTAACAAAAGCGGAAGTCAAAGCAGCTCTGAAGACTTGCTGATTTGTTAAAACTTGGTTTTCTAAGTTTATCAAGGTTTGTAAATTAATTTTTACATCTTTGGCATGTACTAAATCTAAAATCTTTAGATATGGTATAGATTTATTTTTACGCACCATTAGTTGCACCACACTTTGCGGAGATCCCTGATATACCAAATCAAGAAATATCAATAAATTTTAGATTTGGTATATTGGACTTTATTGGTGTAAAGGTTATGCTAAAAAAGTTTGATAAAAGAAATTATAAAAATTGTTAAAAATGAAATTAAATAGAGAAATTCTTGCGGTAGTTTTTTTGTTTTTTGCAAACTCCTGTGCCTTTAATTCTGTTGATTGCAGAATAAAATATGCTGACGAATTAGCTGTTCAAAATTCTTTAAAAAAAGAAATTATAAAAACTCAAAATTTTTATTTATTAACTTATTCAAAAATATCTAACCCCAAAGCAACGCTTAATGTTTACATTGAGGGAGATGGGTTTGCTTGGAAAAACAGATATACAATTTCTGAAAATCCCACGCCAAAAAATCCCGCGGCTTTAAAATTAGCAATTGTTGATTCAAATTCTAACATTCTTTATGTTGCCAGACCTTGCCAATATGTGGTTGACGCGATGTGCCAAGAAAAATTTTGGACTGGATCTAGATTTTCTAAAACCGTTATAGATTCTACAAATGAGGTGATTTCTCAATTTGCCAAAAAATACAAAATTAAAAAAGTGAATTTATTTGGCTATTCTGGTGGTGGGGCGGTTGCGGTTTTGGTTGGGTCAATTCGTGGCGATGTTTCTTCGATTGGAACCGTTGCTGGAAATTTGAATCACAAGGAATTGATGAAACTTCACGGTGTTACGCCCTTTGATGATTCTTTGGATGCAGTTGACGTTATTGAGAAGGTTAAAATATTCCGCAATTTCATTTGGTTGGAGCAAGAGACAGAATCGTTCCGCCTGAGATTGTTATTTCTTTTGCAAGAAGAGTTAATGAAGTTGGAGGGAATGCTAAATTTAAAATTATTGATAAGGCGAATCATCCATATGAGGGGTGGGGCGAGAATTGGAAAGAAGCTTTAGAAAAGAATAAAGATTGATTAAACAGCAACCTCAATTCCAACCACCAAATCACAATCATCAATCTTATTTTCAAAGAAAAATTTTGAACCTGATTTTACCAAATCTTTATCAGAAATAATTTCTAAATTTGAACCAAGAGTTTGTTCTTTTATATATCCAGAAAATTTTTCAGCCACTTCTGAAATAACTTTATTTTGTGAAAAAATCTTAAGGTTAATGCGATCAGAAACATTTAAATCTGCTTCTTTACGATTCTGTTGAATGGCGCGCACAATGTCTCTGGCAATTCCTTCTTCTTCTAATTCTTTAGTCACTTCAATATCAAGCTGAATTAAATAATCATTGCTTGGAAGTGCGGCAATGACGAATTTTTTATCATCTTGATTTTTGGTCATCAGTTTAATTTCAAATTCATCATCAACCAAATTTATTCCAGCAATTGCAATTTCTTGATCGCTAATTTTTTGCCAATTTCCGTCTTTAATGCTTTGAGTAATTTCTTTCATTTTAGAGCCATATTTGGCGCCAATTTTTTTGAAATTTACCTGCAATTTCATTTCTGCAAGTTCGCTAATTTCTTCTTTAATTTCGATATTTTTAACATTCACTTCTTCAGCGATAATTTCTTTAAAATTAAGAATTCTTGCTACATTTTTCCCAATCACCGTCAATTGATTTAAAGGCAAGCGAACACGCAAATTTTTATTATCACGAATTGATAAAGCTGTGCTACAAATGCTTCTCACCAAATCCATGTTGGAGACTAAATCTTTTTCGTCATTTAAAAAAGAAACATCAGGGAAATCTTGTAAATGTACGGAGATTTTACGATTTATCATTTTGTAATTTTTATGAAATGTTTGAATTTATTTTGACCAAAAACCCTCGATGTCACCCTGAGCCTGTCGAAGGGTGATTCAAAGTACGATGCCTGAATCACCCTTCGACAGGCTCAGGGTGACATCGAGTATTTTGTATATCGATTTCAAGTTATATTTATATCAAAGAACCAATGACAAAAGTCTCTTCACCAGATTTTTCTAAAACATCTTTAATCTCTTCAGCATCATTTTTATCAACCACTAAAACCATGCCAATTCCGCAGTTAAAAGTACGACGCATTTCCTCATCAGCAACATTTCCCATCTTTTGTAACCAAGGGAAAATTTCTGGGGCAGTCCAAGATTTATAATCAATTTTTACTTCTACACCTTCACTTAAAACTCTTGGTAAATTTTCTATCAAACCGCCGCCAGTGATGTGTGCCAAAGC
The DNA here is from genome assembly GCA_945906835.1 of Rickettsia typhi. GTDB lineage: Bacteria > Pseudomonadota > Alphaproteobacteria > Rickettsiales > UBA1997 > UBA2645. Next base: position 7,762 of record CAMDRL010000013.1, on the reverse strand, counting down.
TTTTACTTTGCCAGTTTTAATAGCATTTAGGCAAGATTTTACATAAATTTTTGTAGGAGTTAACAAAACTTCGCCAATTGTTTTATTGCCAAATTCAGCAATTTTATCTTCAAAATTAATGTTATTTTTTTGCAAAATAAATCTGGCTAAAGAATAGCCATTTGAGTGAACTCCACTTGATTTTAAACCGATCAAAACATCGCCAACTTTGGTTTCTTTTGGCAGAATTAAATCTCTTTCTACGGCACCAACGGCAAATCCCGCCAAATCATAATCTCCCTCTTTATACATTCCGGGCATTTCTGCGGTTTCACCGCCAATTAAAGCGCAGCCTGCTTGTTTACATCCTTCAGCAATTCCTTTAACAACATCACTGGCAACATCTAATGACAATTTTGAACAAGCAAAATAATCAAGGAAAAAAAGTGGTTCAGCGCCTTGAGCCAAAAGGTCATTTACTGACATTGCAACTAAGTCAATTCCAATTGAATCATGCTTACCAAGATCAATTGCTACTTTCAATTTTGTACCAACGCCATCAGTTGAAGAAACTAAAATTGGATCTTTATAGCCGCATTTTTTTAAATCAAAAAGCGCACCAAAGCCTCCTAATTCAGAATCTGCGCCTATTCTTTTGGTAGCTTTAGCAAATGGTTTAATACGATTAATTAGCTCATTTCCAGCATCAATATCAACACCAGCTTGTTTATAATTTAAAGACATTAATTTAGATAATTTAAATGGATTTTTTTTAACGCTGTTTTAAGCTTCGCAACTCTTCCTTAAGAGTTCTATTCGTCTTAGTTTAGCGCGGCAGAATATTATTTAGCCGTGAATCCAATGTCAATTTAAGATTATGTCAAAAAAAGAAAATCGCCTAACAGTCAAATTACTTTTACAAAATCTCTTAATATTTCTTGTTGTTTTTACCTCTCTGGCGAATAAAGCTAATGCACAGCAAGTTAATAATTATATGGTTGAAGGTATTGCGGCTAAAGCTTCGGCGAGATCGTCTGGTGATGCCAAAATTTTAGCCACTGCCAGCGCCAGAAAAGATGCTTTTGTAATTCTGCTTTCTCGCCTTGCGCTTAAACCTTCCCTTGTCAACAATATCAGCAACGATGATCTTTTTGACATGGTAAATTCAGAGCAAATTACTGAGGAAAGAATTTCTGGAAGCAGCTATTCTGCTATTTTCAATATCGCCTTTTCTGAAAGCGCAGTGAAAAGCATTTTGAGAGATAAAAATATCAACAAAACTGATGATGTAGTTGAGAATTACTTATTGATTCCCATCAAGATTTTGAAGCCAAAATCACTTGACAATAATAGTCCCAACGAACTTTTATTATGGGAAGCCGAAAATAACTGGAAAATTGCCATAGAAAAAGAAATAAAAAACTCCTCTATCCCTAATTTTATTGTTCCAGAAAGCGATTTAAGTAATATCGCATCTTTGAATAAAGACAATATTGAACAGGTAAGCTTTAATGATTTAGAGCCAATTCTTACTAAATATAAATCTTCAGAAGGCTTGGTGATGTTTTTTTATTATGATGATATTGAGAATAAAGTTATTATCTCAGTACAAAATGTTAAAAAACTACAAAAGAAACTTTTTAAGCTTAATTTTGTTAATGTAGAACTTCTTAACTATGAACAGCTCACCAGCAAAGTTGCGCAAAAAACTATTGAATATTTGTTAACATTAAAAAGCGGTAATAAATCAAAATCTGAAGCAAATTTTATTAAAATTGAAATTCCAATTTCAAAACTTGGTGATTGGATGATAATTAAAAGTAAAATTGAAAATAGTAACCTGATAAATCAATTAAACATTGAATCTGTCTCTAAAGATTATGTCAGAATTTCGGTAAATTATACAGAAAACCAAACTGATATTATTGAGGCTTTTGCTCAGAAAAATATTTTCCTAGAGAAAAAAGCAGAAAATTTATTTAGCCTTTCTTTAACTAGAAATATACAGCCCCACAATTAAACCATAAATTCTTCAACGCCATGAAATTAAAAGAGAAATTAATATTTTCAGTAGTCGCGGTTTTGATTTTTATTTGGCTAATTTACCTTGCCAAAGCAATACTCACACCCTTTGTCTTTTCTTTGGCGGTATCTTACTTTTTAAATCCCGTAGTTGATCGCTTTACCAAGGAAAATCGAATGTCTCGCTTAAAAGCCACCACATTAATTCTGGGGCTATTTTTTGCCATCTTAATCAGCCTATCTCTCATTTTATTGCCAACAATTTACATGCAATTGACTTCTTTAATTGAAGCTTTGCCAAGCTATTTCAAAATTTTTGCCACCAATTTTTATCCAAAAATTTCTGAATTAATTAATAAAGCTGGATTTGACATTGAAACTAATTTTTCCAATCTTGCCCAACAACAAGGCGTCGCTTCAAAAGTTTTTAACTTTTCAACAGATGTTTTAAACAATGCTATCAGCTCTACAATTGTAATAATAAATGTTTTAGCCATGCTTTTCGTCACGCCATTTTTAATTTTTTATCTCTTAAAAGATTGGGATATCATGATTGAGAAAGTTAATGGTTATCTGCCTCGCCAAAGCTCTTCATTGCTTAGAAAAATATTTAAAGAAATTGATTCAACATTATCTGGCTATGTACGAGGTCAAATTAATGTCTGCCTCATTCTTGGTACCATTTATTCAGTTTTGTTAAGCTGCACTGATCTTAATTTTGGATTTATCATTGGTTTTTTAACGGGCCTATTAGTCTTCATTCCTTATGTTGGAATGTTGATTGGAATTATTACATCTACTGTGGTTGGTTTGTTTCAATGGGGATTTGACATTTATCAAATATTAATAATTTCTTCAATTTTCTTATTTGGACAAGTGATTGAATCAAACTTCTTAACACCAAAATTAATTGGCTCTAAAATTGGAATTCACCCAGTCTGGATGATTTTTGGACTATTCTTTTTTGGAAATTTATTAGGTTTTATTGGAGTTTTTATAGCAGTTCCTCTAACTGCAATTTGCGGCGTTATCATCAGACAATTAGCTCTGGAATATATAAGGAGATTTGATAATGCCTCATGATATTGCTAGAGAGATAGAAAAATTAGCCGATGACCTTGGGGTTGATAGAAAAAGATCAATTGGCGATGTTGCCAAAGAGTTAAAAGTTGAAACTCATATTATCAGGTTTTGGGAAGAAAAATTTCCCCAAATAAAACCTGAAATTGGCACTGGACAAAGAAGATATTATTACAACAAACAGTTAAAAATTCTTAAAAGAATCAAAAAGTTTTTATATGAAGATGGCTATACTATTGGCGGCTTACAGAAACTTTTAAAACAAAGAAAAGCTGACAGCTACAAAGAAGAAGATCTTGATATAATTGTTAGCACGGCTTCATCACACAATCTTGATGATTTTATTGATCCTGATTTGGAAATAAAAACTGATTTAAAGAAAACTAAAATTGATAGAAAAACTAAAATTGAAGTTGAAAAATTGTTGATGAGAGCGAAGCAGAATTTAGAGCAATTGAAGACTCTTTTGCATAAGTCGATTTTGTAAACGGACAAGATATTTGTCATCTTCGCCTCTTGTCATTCCTGCGAAGGTCTGATCCAGAGTCTTCAAGATTAACAATGGATCCCTGCCTTCGCGTGCATAACAAGAGGCGAAGATGATAACGGGTAGCTCTACAACAACTGTAACAAATCCACATCACAAAAAACCAACAGATAGTAATAAAAAATCTTACCCGCCACCACCAATAATAAAAACTTTTTTATCTTCGTTCTAAAAAATCCCGCCAAAGTTGTGAATGGATTTCCTAAAACTCCCAGCCAAGAAAACAACAAAATATAAACCAAAAATTTATGCCATTTTTGTTCCGCCATCATCATTTCTTTTGCTTTTCTTTGGAAAAAATCAGTTTTGCGAAGAAATAAAAAATATTTACCAATTTGCCAATTTGCTAAAGAGCCACAAACGCTTCCCATCAAAGCTAAAGCGAAAACCAGATAAATATTATAATTGGGAAAAATTGTCATTAATCTTACCACCATTTCACTATGAGGAGTTAAAATTAATGCTGAAAAAAAACTGTCGAAGAAGAGGAATGAATAGGATTCAATAAGGCTCATAATTATTTATTAATTCAGTTAAAACATCCTTTGTTCATACTCAACTCTTGTTATCCCCGCTATCTTCTTGTTATCCCCGCGAAGGCGGGATCCAGAATCTTTAAGGAACCCTAGATCCCAGACTTCGCGGGGATGGCAGGGGAGCTTTCCAAAGCTTTCGCTAAAATTATACCACAAGAAATTGCTACATTTAGTGATCTCATATCATTTTGCATCGGAATAAAAACTCTCTCATCAGCTTTTGCAAAAACTTTCTCTGGCACTCCAGCGCTTTCTCTGCCAAACATTATAACATCATTTTGAGAAAAATTAAATTTTCTATAATCAGCACTACCTTTGGTTGAAGCTAAAATCAGGCGCTGATTTTTTTGTTTAATTTCACTATCAAAAAAATCATCAAAAGAATTATGACGAAAAATTTTAGCTTTAAAAATATAATCAAGAGCGAATTTTCTAACTCTTTGCATATCAAAAGGAAAGCCACAAGGCTCAATAATATGAAGCTCTACATCAAAACAAACACAAGTGCGAATTATCGTTCCAACATTTCCAGCAATATCTGGTTGAAACAAAGCTATTTTTGTCATTTTTGTATTAATTTTACTTTCTATTAAAATTTTTTAGCAAAATTCTTTATTATTAAATTAACGCTTAATAAAGTGAGAACTCATTTTTCATATTAAAATTTGCCAAAGTAAACAAGCAATGACCGAAACCGTTAAAATTATATTTATTTGCCAAGATGCAAGAAAGGAATTTCAAGTTCCCGTTGGCACCACGGTTTTAGAAGCCGCTCACAATAACAATATTGATTTAGAGGGCGCTTGCGAAGGCTCTCTCGCTTGTTCAACTTGCCATGTTGTAGTTGATAAAAATTTTTACGATAAGTTAAAAACTCCAAGCGAAGATGAAGAAGATATGCTAGATTTAGCTTTTGGATTAACCCCAACTTCTAGATTAGGATGTCAAATCGTAATGAGTAAAGAATTAGACGGACTAACATTGATAGTTCCTAGCGAAACTCGCAATGTTTCAATTAATAATTAAATAAATTCATAGTCATGAACAAAGCAATTGTAATAAAATCAATAGTTTTAATAGCGGTTTTAGCTTTAATTCACAGTGTTTTCTGGTTCTTTAAAGCAGGACAAATTGAAAAACATGTTAATAATTTTATCACTGAAAATTCTGCTCATGTTTCAGCTGGAGAAGTTGCTGTATCTGGCTTTCCTCTATCTCAGAAAGTTTCAATTCAAGATCTTAAATTTATAGTTCCAAATTCAGCTTTAAGCAGATATCAGGCCACAGTTAAAAAGCTTGAAGCTAAAGCAAGCATTTTTAGTAATAATTTTGAAGTTTCACTAACTGACCAAGTTTCAGTACAAGATTTAGAAGGCAGTAATTTTGGTTATGTTGAATTCAATAAAACTCCTGAAATTAAATTATCTGTTGATGATGGTGCAATTTCAAATTTCACTTACACAGATTCTGGTTACAGAATTTTAGATTCAGAAAAAGTTGTAATTTATTTAGCTGCTTCTTCCAATGTTACTTTTGAATCTTCTAAAGAAGACGGAGATAAAATTAAAAATAAAATCACAGCTGATATTAAAGATATTGAAGGATTTGATGTATTAAGTGTTTATAAAAATGCTGTAGAGAAAAAAGTTATTGATGGCATTAAAACAGGCGAAATTTCTATCGGAAATTCTACTACTGATCTTTCCAAAGAAGCTCCAGCTCCTGTTGATCCAAACGCTCCAGTAAATGATGCAACTGTTGCAACCCTAACTACCAATGTTACAGAAAATCAAGCTGCTGCTCCAGTTTCTGCAAATGAGACTCCAACTCAAGTGACTATTACAAATACAGTTGATAATAACGCACCTCAAGCTGCCAACCCAGATAATGCCGCTGACCCTAAATTGGTTGAAACTGCCGCACCAGAAGCTCCAGCAGAAGTGGCTATACCTAGTGAAAACAGCCCTATTAAAAGCAATTTAGTTTTAGATATTGAATATGAACTAGTGCCGAGCTACACTGATCAACAAGCTTCAGCGCCAGTTGATCCGACACAAATTCAAGAAGCTCCAACTCATTATAGCAAAGCTATAAAAGTTAATAATTTTGTATTCTCTAACTCACTTTATAAAATAACAGTTAATGGAACAATTAACACATTCCAAGATGACTCTATGCCATCAGGAGCTATAACCGCTAAAATAGAACAAGTGGATAATTTGGTAAAATTTATTTCAGAGGGCTTAAATCAAATAATTACTCAAGAAAATCCAGCAGTTGAATTTCAAGCTTCTGAATTACCTGTTTCTGAAATTCCAATGGGCGGCACTTTAGATACCGCGACACAACAAACTGAAGATCCTTACAAACATTTCTTAAAAGAATTGATCACTAATTTATCTTCAGTTTCTAAGGAAGTGGCTCAAAAGAATCCTTTATCTGACGCTAATTCTGCAGTATTTGATCTTAGAAGAGAAAAGAACATTGAAATTTTGGTTAACGAAACTCCAATGCGTGAAATTTTGGGTAAACTTTAGTCAATGAAGATATGCTCAGGCTCCTTGAAATCTAAAAATTTCTCTGAGCATATCGGGGATCCCCGCAATGCGGGGCGCCACTCGTGTGGCGTAAAAACAAAAAAATATACTCAGGCTCGCAAGAGCATGAGTATATCTGAGATTTTAGCGCAAGCAAAAAATCAGTTAGAAAAATCGGGCGTGAGTAATAGTAAATTAGATTCTCTAGTTTTACTTACTCACGCCCTTTGTGTTTCTAAGGAGCATGTGATCTTTAATCCTGATTTGCAGCTAAACAAGAAACAGCAGAAAAGTTTTTGGGAGTTAGTTGAACGCCGCTCTAAACGCGAACCGATATCGCATATTCTTGGTAAAAGAGAATTTTATGGTCGCGATTTTATCGTTACTAAAGATGTTTTAGATCCAAGACCTGACTCAGAGAGTTTGATTGAGTTAGTTCTAAAGAAATTTCCTTCTAAAGAAAATAAAAAAATAAAGATTTTAGAAATTGGCTGCGGCTCTGGTTGCTTGGTTATTACCTTGTTGCAAGAGTTGAAAATGACTGAGGCGATTGCTTTGGATATTAGTGAGGCGGCTTTGGAGGTTTTTGGCAGGAATGCTGTTTTGCATGGGGTTATGGATAGAATTAAGTTTTTACAATCAGATCTTTTTACCCAGCTTAAACATCATGAGATCCTTCACTTCTCTCAGGATGACAATATTACTTGCCCTCCTGAGCGAAGCGAAGGATATCGTGATTCATCGCAAAAATTCGACTTAATAATCTCAAACCCACCATACATTGAATCTCAAACAATTGAAGAACTTCAGCCCGAAGTAAAAATTTACGAACCAAGATTAGCTTTAGATGGCGGTTTAGATGGGCTTGATTTTTATCGCAAAATTGCTCTTGAAGCAAAGTCATTTTTATGTCATGATGGCAAAGTCGTCTTGGAAATTGGATTTGCTCAAGAAGAAGAAATTGTAAAAATCTTTGCTCAGAATGGCTTTATTTTGGAAGAATTAAAACAAGATTTAGCAGGAACTGTGCGCGCTTTGTGCTTTTCTTTAAATGATTAAAA
>CAMDRL010000012.1 GCA_945906835.1 Rickettsia typhi | reverse complement strand
TATTAGCTATCTGTTCATGACTTTCCTTGTTCTCTTTAACCTTATTAATAATCCTAATCCTTAAATCTTCGCTATAAGCTTTTACCATAATTTTCTCCAAAAAATTATGATTAGAGATGATTGGAGTTAAATATCAATAGATAGTTTATTTGGTATATTTAAATTTGATAATTGGTATTAGATTATTGAATTCATAGGGTTGAATCAGTCAAATCAAGCGTCTAAAGCTTTTTTATTGCAAGCAAAAGTTGGAGTTATCCTAAATTGGCGTTATGAGTTAATTTCATGCGAATTAGCATGGTGGTGTTTAAAAGCTTTCGATAAATTTTTAACAAAATTTATCAAGGATTTACTCTTATGAGGAGGGATGTTTTGGCTTGAGAGGTGCGCTTTGCACTTCTTCTTCTGACTCTTCTGCAATTGTTGGTAATGTTGGAGTAAAGCGATTTGAAGAAGAGTTAGAACTAGTTACCAAATCAGGTCTTCTTACGGTTGATTTATCTCCAGGCTCTTCTGGATCAGAATCAGCGTCCACTACTTGTTTTTGTGAATCTGGCTTAAGCGGCTTAGGTGGTGGATTTTGTGTTCCAGATGAAGATGTAGATATTACACGATCTGCATATTGATTGGAATTTTCTTTTTCAATTTCGTTAGTTCTGATATCTTTCAATTTTCCAAGATCTTTTGATTCCTTAGTAAGTTTTTTAATTGTACTTTCTCTGGAATTTCTATTCTCTTTCTCTGCTTTAAATGCTTTTCCAAATGTTATTCCTGAGATGCCAGATTTAATCGCACTTCCTATAGTTTGCTCTTTTTTTAATTCAGTTATTTGATCCTGATTTGATTCTAGCTTATCTTTTAATGCTTCATCATATTCTGAAGTATTTCCAGATTTGATGGTACTTTTTCCACTCATGCCAGTTTTTTGCTCAAGATCATTTCTTTTTATTTTTTTATTTCTCATTTCATTCTCATTTACTAAATCTTGTTTATTTAGATCTTTACCCTTTTTGCCATCAATATCTCTATCGGTAATATGTTGCTGAGTCCAGCTTCTGTCTTTATCAGCACTATTAGCCGCTTGTTGTATACCAGCAATTGCATAAGGATTATTGGTTTTGATGGCATCATTTTTTTCATTAGCTTTTGCAGCTTGGTTTTCTTTCATTCTATTTCCAATCATTTCCTTTTCTTCATCAGTTCTGGCAAAGCTTGTGCCATAAGTCATTTTCGGAATGCCTTTTTCGCCTTTGGTATCTGCGTATTCTTTTTCTAATTCTTTTTCTGCTTTTCTGTAATCTCCTGCTCCCATAGCGCTTTTGATGCTTTGATACCCACCTTTAACAGAGCTGCCTAAAGATTTTATTTTTTGACCAACGCTTCCAGACTCAACTTTAATATTTCCATCTTCAACAGCTGTCACAAATTTTTCTCTTTGTTTCTCATCCATTCTTTTTTCTTTCAAAGCGCTTTTAGCTGTTGCATCAGAGAATGTGGTAGAAACTTTTTCATCGCCAATAGACTTTGTAAGAGTTCCTCCTCCTCTCCCTAATTGTACAGCGGTATGACAAGCAAGGCCAGCGGCGCTTGATCCTTCGTAAGTAGATCCTTTACTTGATTTAAGTTTATCCACAGCAGCTTTATCTAAACCTAACTCTGCACCTTTAGTGAGCATGGCATTATTTTTAACTTCTTCTAACTTTGTTCTTTGTTCTTCTTGGCTTTTTCCAACAAGTTCAGATGCATTATTTTTCTTGAAGTCTTCAACCGCTTTATTTCCAGCACCTTTTAGCAAACCTTTATTAGTGGCATCTTTTGAATGCTGTTCTTTTCTTCTCTTTCTTTCTGCAGAAGCTGTGGCTCCAGAATCAAAGAATTTCTGATCAAGTCTATCAATTTGTTTACCAATAGTTCCTTTGTAAATATCGTTATATTTTTCATTAGCAAAGGCTTGCATTCCCGAAGCTACTTCTTTAAAGCCAGATGCAAGTGAACTTGCTTTTAAGCCACCACCAATACCAGCAGCTAAATCAGTCATAAAGCCAATAAATTTTTCCATCAAAGACGCTATTACCCAAATGAATAAAATAGAGAATAATGAAGGTATGCCATCTTGACCACTTACACTTCCAGCTTGAGAGTTTGCGCCAGAGCTGACGGAAGGTATGGTCCAGAAAGACATTAGATCAATAGTTGTGACCAATATTTTTATAGTCCAAACCACATCCCAACACACTTTATAACCAAGAGACATCTTTAGCACTTCATACATCATCATATTGAAGAAGGCTAAAGTGGTAAGTAGGAATATTTGCTGCAGTGAGAATGTTATTAGCTGTTTCAGCCAGTTATCAAACATATCTTTAGTTTGACCAAAGAGCGTGAAGATTAAGAATAAAGGCCCCAAGATGAATAAAATTGAAATGAACACTTGGGAAGTTAGGTAAAGAAGAACTGCGTTACAAACCGCGTAAACATAAAGCATGAAGCTTAAATAAATGATCCATAAATATACGAAACCAAAAATACTGGCGAAAAGTAAGGCTGAGACTTTCTTTTGAACTGCATCAGAAAAGAACAGACCGAAAACTTTATCAACGCTTTTAAAGAGAATTGATTTATCGTAATAATCATTATTTGTAATGGCGTTGGCAATTTCAGGAGAGTTATCAAAAGATGATGCCATCATAAAGGCAAGATAATCAGTGCCGTTTTTAAAGAAATTCACCACAAATTCATTAAACCAATACCAGCCATTAGGGCTAACGAAAAGGTAAATTAAGCCAATTTTCATGACACGATTTACAAGTTCAGTATGGGTGATTTCATTAACCCCCATTAAAGTTCCTACGCCGTAGAAAGTTAACATCACAACTAAGCATATAGACAGAATTGTCTGATATTTACCATCGGCAATTAATAGCCTGTAAATTCTTTCTGCCTGACCTGGGGTGCTGCCGTCAGAAGCTCCATCCATAATCTCAACAACTGGAGTAACAACATTGCCGATGATGTTAGAAATGTTGCTGCCTTCTGGTTTTTTTGATTTAATTGTAACATAATATTTACCGCTATTATTGGTGTATTTATTGGCACAGTAGAATTGTTTTTTGCATAAAGTGCGATTAGCCTTTATATCGTCTTCGGTACGGATGGTTGATGGAACTTCGCCATGACTACAAGTTGCACCTGGAGCGCCAGATGCGGCAGAGTCATAAGCTGGATTATTTAATTTTATGCCCCTACCAACTGATGTTGCTGGGGTTGGATTTGGATTTGGTATGTCGCAATTTGTTGTTTCAGGATCGATAATTTTAAAGGTTAATCTTAGATTTTTTTCTGCTACTCCCGATTTGTGGCAATAAAAACTATTGCCTGGTAAAGTGGCTGGAGAAGTTGCGCCTGTATCTGGACAATCATCTGATGTAGATGATGTTGTTCTGGATAGAGTTCCAGAGCTTAAGAAGCCATAATTGCTGTTACTTTTTGGAGTTGTTGGAACGGGGTTTGCTGATGTGTCATATTCTACAAGTAAAGGATTTAGTGCTGTTGGGTTGCTATTGATGCAAGCTCCACCGCCATCACATAATCTTGCTGAAAGCATTTCACCATTTCTAAATTCAAGCATGCCAGAAAGGCTCATCATAAAGCCATTAAATCCAGAATAACTTCCGCTTGGACCAGTATTGTCGTCATAATTTGCCTTCATGTTCAAGAAATTATCACCGTCTAAAAGTAAAAATCTTAATCTTCCTTCTCTAGAAAATATTAATGGTGTTGATAGTTGATAAATTTTATTATTACCATAATTTGATGCAGCAGCTGTGCCAGTATCAGAGAATGATTTAAAGTTGCCATATGATCCATTAAATGAGGCTAATTCTTTAGCGCCTTTTGCAACAGATCTGTTTGATAATTGGGCGCTGTTAAAGCCAGTGCTGATTGGAATGTTGGATATTTTACCTTCATAATCTTCTAAATCGTAGCATTGATCTAGGATTTTGGATATTTTGGTGGATTTTTGTATGTTGCTTAGCATCATTCTATTGCAATTAATGCATCCTGATGAATTTGGAGTTTCGCATGTTCCAACTGTTGAACCATGACTACAACCAGTTTTTCTAAAAGAAGTAGGATCTTCAAGATTATTAGTGGCGGCATTATTACAATTAATGGTTTTCTGACATAAGGCTGGGCAATAATTTGAGCCGCCAGGAGAAGAACAACTTACTTCATCTGCCAAACATCCATTTAATGTTCCAGTTTTATAATCGGGGATACTACAATCTGGATTATCTACCACACTTTGTCTCGAACCTCTGCATAATAAAGCAGGGCGTGGTTTAATTCTCATTGCCATACCAATTCCGCAATTCATTTGCGTTGCTCCATTATACCAAGTGCCATCCCAACTTTCAGGAGAGAAGCGAATTTTTTGTCCTTTTCTAACAAAGAATTCTTCAGACCAATTATTTTCGCTGTATGTTGAAGATTGTGATTTTACCACTAAATTACTAAGAGGATTGCCAGAAGAGAGTTCAGAAGAGAGTGGATTATATTCATAAAAATCAGCTTTATAATCTGTAGTTGCATTTATATGGCTACCTTTAGGATTAATAATGCTGCCTTTAAGATTGCAGGTAGATGAGCCATTACCATTTAACATTGTAAAAGACACAAAGCCAGATTGGGTAATTTCAATGTCTTTATATCTAATGAATTTAACTTTTATGCTATTGCCGCAATTTTGATTAGAGGCGTTATATTGATTAATTGCTCCGACAACAAGATTTTGATTTGGCTCTAAGGCTAAATCATCAGTACTCCAACCGCTGGTAAGAGTTATATTTAATGGATATGGTCTTGTTTCATAGCTGTTTAAAAGATTTCCCACGTTATCTTTAACTGAAACACTTATTGAAATGTTGCAATTGGTATCAGCTGATTGAAAAGATACTTTATAAGAAAAAGAGGTGCTATTTAAAATTCCTTTACCAGACACAGCATCGCCTAACAACATACCATTTTGGGCAATTCCCCCAGGTTGACTTGTTAGATTGGAAAAAGGATCGGTAGAATTTTTAATAATTCCGTCATTATTCCATCTTATCATTCCTCCATATTGTCCAAGTGTGAAAGATTCAGTAGTGGAGTTAATTGGAAAAACTTGTTTTGTTAAACTATTGGAAGCGGAATTATAGCCAATTGAAGTGTAATCTTTATTATCACAGGATGCTCCATCAGGAGCTGTATAAGTACATTGCCAAGCTTCTGGATCTGGAAGCAATGGAACTGCTTTAGTACCTTCTTTTTCGGAGGATTTTGTTGTATCAAAGCTATAGCCAGTTGGAGCTGGAACCACATATGCTACAGCTCTTCTGGCTCCGTTATATATTTTTTCATCGCCAGTACTTCCCAAAGAAGAAGCGCCTCCGCCTATTTGATTTGTGCTGCTATTAAGCCATTGACCACTAAATTTTATATTTAAAGATTGTCCATTTTTAACATCAAAAAATTTACTTCTCCAAGTTTCATCTGTAAAAGTAGGTAAATAATCTCGAGGAGAAACATAAGCATTTGAATATTCAATTTGATCTCCAAGAGTCACTGAACCAGATGCTATAATGGTAATTTCTGTTTTAGGTCTAATAGTAACGCCATAATTTTGAGAAGTATCTCTTCCGGCGGTTGCTAACCAATTTGGTTCTGCGCTGGAACTGTGAGATTTATTTTGAATTTGGCATTTTTGTATGGCATTGGAAATGCATAAGGTTTTGTTAGCAATATCTGAGAAGCCGTTACATCCTTTATTTACGGTACCGCTTGTGGTAACTTCCGCGTTACTAATAACCCTAGTAACCGTTGCTGAACCAGTGGTTAAGTAAGATTTCAATCCAGAACCTTGTCCCGGATCGGTTATATCTAAAGAGTAGTCATAAACGCATGATTCCGCAGATGCGTTAGCATTAACAGTAAGGGTTTGATATTCATATTCACCAAAATCATCAGCTTCAATACAGCCTTGATCTGTGCATGATGAGAGAGATAATAGTAAGAATAAAGCGGCTAACTTACAGACAATATTTTTAATCGAGGTTTTTAAGGTAAGTTTTTGATTAAGTTTTTTTAGAAAATTTTCTATCAAGATTGATGATAATTAACTTTAAGCTGAGTAAAAATTGTAAGTGGTGATTATGGTATAAAATATCAAGAATTAATCAAGTGTATATTTGAATAAATTATGATGATTATCTTGTGATATTTAAATCACCCGTCTCAAATGATATGCATAGTGCTTACCGCTTTTAGCCCTCTTTGAAAAAGAGGGTGGATGACTGCTTAGCAGTCAGGCGGGTGATTTAAATTAGTAAAATTTTTAAATATGATCTTTAATCAACAAAGCAACTCTTTTAGTCTCTTGTAATTTTTTATTAGAAAAATTCTCCAAAATATTAACGCCACTTTCCAATTTTCTAGCATAATTATCATCAAATAAATTTTGATGAAATCTGCGATGTTTTTTGGTTGAAATATTTTTTTCGTCAAAAATATAAAGTGGCTTTCCAGTAGATGCGCATTCAGAAATCATTGAAACTGAATCTCCCGTAACAATAAAAAAGTTACTGTAACCAACTATCGCCAAATAAGGATTATTATCTTTAACCTTTTCCCAATCAAAAAATTTAAAATCACAATTAAGATTTGATTCTATAGCTATAGTAATTTCTTCACTTGTTCTACGGCTATTCAAAATCAATAAAGTTGCATCCATATTTTTAGCAACAGTGCTGGCAATTTTAGCTAATTTTTCTGCAGAGTTTTTATCAAATTTAGTTTTATTAGAAGACCCGCCAACCAAAAGAGCGATTTTAGTTTGATTAATATTTTTAAATTCAGAAAAAAACTTCTTTTTCTTAGAATCTATGGTTTTTTCATTAGTTTTTGTTAAAGATCCAATTGTTGTAATAAGATTAGGAAATGCTGTAGGATCAATATCATCATGCTTTGGTAAAATCACAAAATCAAACTTCTTAAAATTCAAATTAGGATTCATTATTTGAATAATTTTAGTCGAATTTCCAGATTTTTTTTGTAAATAAAGTGCAATTGGTGCTGATTTTCTGCCCGCAGAAATGATGATTTTTGGTAAGTAATTAAAATCTTGAAGAGATTTTTGCGATTGAGGGGAGAGGCGCAATAAAGAGTTGCTCAATAAAAAATTTGGTAATGCTGAGAAAATACTGTAAGTCAGATTTATTACTTTATATTCAAGACCAAGTTCTTCAGCCAGACCAACGCTTTGCAAGAATGTTCCGGGGCGGTTATCAGCTAAAATCCAAATTTCATTCTTAATTTCTGTCATTAGAATTTATAAGTTTTCAATTTGCTTTCTAATCGATCGGCAACTGATTTTGGAACAAATTTAGTAATTTCACCATCAAGCTTAGCAATTTCTTTAACTAATTTAGAGGCTATGAATTGGGTATTTTCAGAGGCTGGTAAAAAGATTGTCTGAATTTCTGGATCAAGTTTTGCGTTCATGCCAAACATTTGAAATTCATATTCAAAATCAGATACGGCGCGCAATCCACGAATAATTATGGTAGATTCTTTTTTGCGAGCATAATTAATTAATAGGCCTTCGAAATCTTCAACGATAACTTTTTTCTTTTCTTTATTAAAAATTTTAACTTCCTCTTCAACCATCTCAACTCTTTGAGCAAGGTTAAATAAAGGATTTTTTGAACTATCTTTAGCAACGGCAATAATTAAATTATCAAATAATTGCGAAGCTCTTTTGATAATATCGATATGACCAAATGTGATTGGGTCGAAAGTTCCTGGATAAATTGCGACTCTTTTCATAGACTTTTTTAAGAAGTTGAGGATATGTTACAAGGCTTTATCCCTGCTATAAATTTAAATTCAAGAGACTTCATGAAAATATCAATAATTTCAATTGGAAAATTTGAAAATAGTCCGCACAAGCATGTTTTTGAGACTTACATTAAAAGGTTAAAATGGAAAGTTGAACTTAAAGAATTAGATTTGAAAAATTCACAAAATCTTTCTGTACCAAAAATTAAAGAAGGTGAGGGAGCTTTAATTCTAAAATCTTTAAAGCCTTCTTCAAAATTAATTGTATTGGATGAAGATGGAAAGCAGTTTAGCAGTGTTGCTTTTGCAAAAATGATTTCTGATTTTGCTGTGGCGGGAGATTCTGATTTGAGTTTTGCAATAGGTGGTTCAGATGGTTTGTCGGAAGAAGTATTAAAAAAATCTAATTTAAAAATCTCTTTTGGAAAAATGACTTTTCCACATTTAATGGTAAGGGCAATTTTAGCTGAGCAATTATATCGCGCCCAATCAATTATTGCGGGACATCCTTATCATCGTGAGGGGAAATAAATTAAAACCAAACGCGTTAAATCTACCGCCCCTAACCCCTCCTTATCAAGGAGGGGAATGCTCTTTTTCCACTCCTTGATAAGGAGTTGAATGTTCATCATCCCCCTCCTTGATAAGGAGGGGTTAGGGGCGGTAGATTTAACTCGTTTGGTGCCTAATTTATTGGGAGTGGGTAGCACTCGTCTAAAATCTTATTATTTTTTATCATCTTTATGATCTTCTACCAAATCACTAACGCTCAACCATCTGCTGCGAGCGCGAGATCTTCTACTGCTAATTCTTTCTCTGGCCGACAAGCTGCGTTCTTTAATGTCAATTTTATCGCGCCATTTTAGAGGTCCATCTTTATTTAGTGATAAAGCTTCATTAAGAGTTGGTTGTCTTTTTTTCAAAGCTTCTCTTTTTTCTAAAGCCTTTTTTCTCATATCGTCAACAGCTTTTTGACGATTTCTGTCGTGCAATCTTTTGTGATGCATTATGATATTATCCACAAACCAACGACGCCTTCTATTGGCAATTTTTCTTCTACCTGCGCGGGAAAGACTGGCTATTTTACCTTTTCTAACATGGCTATGAAGATTTCTTAATATAGCTTTTTCAAGAACATGTTCAGCTAATCCATGAACAAGACTGGGATGTGCGCCAATAAAACTGGTGGCATTCAGGCTCATGGATGTTAATGAATTTGGTAAGCTAAGAGAAAGCACAATTAGTTTTTGTTTAAAAGAAAAAGAGGTTTGAGGCTATTTTTGGTAATTTTTGTTATTTGTGCAAATGGTTTTTTAAACTATTTGCTGAACCCTATTTACCAATACAAAAACTTGAGAAAATTACATCTAAAATATTCTCAATATCAACTTTACCAGTAATTTTACCTATTTCACGAGCCGTCATTCTTAAGTCTTCTGCGGCTAATTCGATATTTTTATCTAAAGAAAACTCTTCTAAAAAACCTACGGCATTTTTAAGAGAAATTCGATATCTTTCTTGGGTAATTAATGCAGAACTTTGCCCAGAAAAGTTATTTGGTAAAATATTTATAATTTTTTCTTCAAGTCTTTTAAAAAGGTTAGAAGTATTAATTCTATTGGTCAAAGAGATTGCTATTGGATTTAAATTATTAACCCAGTCTGGCATTTTTTCGCACAAATCAATTTTGTTAAGAATAATAATAGTATTTTTATCAATTAAATTTTTATCTTCTTCGCGCAAAATTGGATTATTAGCATCTAAAACGAAAATTTTTAAATCAGCATCTTCAGCTTTTTGTAACGCTCTTTTAATTCCCTCTTTTTCAATTAAATCTTGAGTTTGACGAAGACCAGCAGTATCGGCAATTTTAACTGCTATACCAGCAATTGATAAATGGGTTTCAACAACATCTCTTGTGGTTCCAGCAATTTCTGAAACAATTGCCACTTCACTTTTAGCTAAGAAATTTATCAAACTTGATTTTCCAACATTTGGTGCACCAATAATAGCAAGGCTTAAACCATCTTTAATTTTTTGTCCAATTTTTTCATCACTTAAATGATTTTGAATTTCGCTGCTTAATTTTTTTACATCAAATTCAACTTTATCAATAATATTCTGCGGTAAATCATCTTCGGGAAAATCAATATAAGCTTCTAAATGAGCGGAAATTTGAATTAAGCGAAAACGCCAATCTTCGTAAATTTTGCCAAGTTCACCTTGTAGTTGTTTAAGAGCTTGTTTGTGTTGTGACGAGGTTTCAGATTCTATTAAATCAGGAATTGCTTCAGCTTGTACCAAATCAATTTTGCCATTTAAAAATGCTCTTTTGGAAAATTCTCCCGCTTCGGCTAATCTTACGCCATCAATTTCTGATAAGATTTGAAAGATTTTTTTAGCAATGAAAGGCGAGGCATGAATGCTTATTTCAGCAACATCTTCGCCAGTAAAGCTATTTGGTGATTGAAAAAAAGTGATTAAAGATTCATCAATTAATTCGCCAGTTTTGATATCGGAAATTTTTTGAAAAGACGCTTTTTGATGCTGAGGAGATCCTTTGAATCCAAGTCTTTCTAAACATTGAATTACATTAGATCCAGAGATTCTGATTACAGAAACTGCGCCAAAACTACCGGTTATAGAAGAAAATATTGTGAACATTATGGCGTTGCTTGAAGTGCTTCTATTTTAGAAGAGATGTTAGCGTTATAAACGGTATTTTTAGGCATTATATTATTGTTATTTTTATATTCTGCTTCAGAAGTAAAAGATTTTTTAAGATCTGTGGCGTTGTAAAACATTCTTTGTTATATGTCTTCATAAATTTCTGTAGCTTCTTCTTTGGTTTTGCCATTTTCTAAAAGGCTTTTGTAAAAAGGAACTTTTGCATAAGGACCATAAATTTTAGGTCCTTCTTTATATATTTTGTATCTTTGGTTCTTGATCATGAAATAAAAATCTAAAATAAGCTCTAAGAGCCTGTCCTAAGTCTTTTTAACCCCTGTTTTTGCTTATTTTTTAACAAAATTACTCCAAGTATATCCAGATACTCATCATAATTTTGTTAAAAAAACGCTAAAAACATGCCAAAATCTGGGGTTAAAAAAGACTTAAGGACAGGTTCTAAGGAAAAAGTGGCGTCAATTGCAGCCCTTCAGTTTCATCAAAACCACAAATCAGATTCATATTTTGCACAGCTTGACCAGAAGCACCTTTGCACAAATTATCAATTACTGAAACTAAAATTACTTTATTTTCGGTGCGAGCTTTACGCGCAGTCATTACGCAAAAATTTGTACCAACAACATCTTTAATATTTGGTTCACCTTCAATAACGCGAACAAAAGGTTCATCAGCATATTTGGTATTAAGGCAATTCTTGATATCTTCAAGTGAAAATTTAGGGTTAATTTTGGCATAAATTGTTGAAATAATTCCGCGATTTATTGGTAATAAATGTGGAGTAAAATCAATTTCAATTGTTGATTTGGAAGCCTTACCAAGCTCTTGCTCAATTTCACCAATATGACGATGTTTGCCAATTGAATAAGCTTTTACTGATTCATTAACTTCGCAAAATAAATTGCCTTGTTTTACCAAGCGACCAGCACCGCTGGTGCCTGATTTAGAATCGATAATAATATCACTTTTTTCGATTAAATTATTTTCTAAAAGTGGAATTAATGGAAGTAGGGCAGAAGTTGGATAACATCCCGGACAGGCGATTAAATTTGATTTTTTAATTTTGCTGCGATGAATTTCAGTTAATCCATAAACTGCTTGAGGCTGTAAGTTTGCGGCGATATGTTCATGTTCGTACCATTTTTGATAATCATTAATATTTTCTAAACGAAAATCAGCAGAAAGATCAATAATTTTTAGGTGAGAATTTTTTTCATCAGCCAAAAGTTTTTTAAAAGTTTCTTGGCTGGTGGTGTGTGGTAAGCAGCCAAAAACTACATCAATTTTACTAAAATCAATTTCTTCTAATTTTTTTAAATCAGGAAGATTGTAATGAATTAGGTGCGGATAAAGTTGCTCAATTTTTTGCCCAGCGTTAGAATTGGCAACCAAAGCAGTTATTTCCACTTTTGAATGATTTAGTAAAATACGAATAAGCTCTGCACCAGTATAGCCAGATGCTCCAATTATTGCGACTTTTATTTTTTCCATTTTTTGAACTTTATTTATGAGGATGACTTTTTCTGTAATCCTTGGGTTTTTGAAACTTACCTTGCCAAATGCCAATTTTACTAATTCTGGCAGATTTTTCTAGCTCTCTCATAATCTCATCGCTTTGATTAAAATTGTAAATCAAAGCCATGCCATTTCTAATAATTTCTTGATTGATTGAGATTTTATCAATTTCACATTTTGCCAAAAAGCGATTATACACATCTTTTTGGCTGTAGAAACAAGTAATTTGCTTTTTGTCAATTAAATCAACTAAAAATTTTTGAGAATTTTTTCCACAATTATATTCTTTATCTGACTTATCAAAGCATGTTTGGCTGTATTCTGGGGCATCAATTCCAAAAAGTCTTACTTCTTTTATTCCTAATCCATCATCAACTTTTAGTGAATCTCCGTCAATTACATTGGCTTTGCCGTGAAGTTCTTTGTCAAATTCGGAAGTGTAATTTTGTTTCGGTCTAAAGTTATTTTGCTTTGAGGATGCAACTGTAAAAATAAGAATACAAAAAATTCCCACAAAAGTTACGGCGGAAATTTTTTGTAATTTTTCTTTCATTAACTTCTTACTAAATTGTGATAAGCATCCATTAAATCAAGCGTCATTTGGCTGGCATGAGGGTAGGAATATTTATCTTCAATAGAGCCAACTCGAGTAAGTTCGGCGGCACTTCCTGTTAAGAATACATCAACTGCGTCACCTAATTCTTCTGGCTTGATATATCTTTCAACAACCACAATTCCCATATCTTGAGCTAGCTGAATAACGGTTTGGCGGGTAATGCCGTTTAAGAAACAATCAGGAAGTGGAGTGTGTAATTCGCCATTTTTCATTACTAAAAATAAATTGGCACCAGTTGCTTCAGCTAAAAAGCCGCGATAATCAAGCATTAAAGCGTCGTTATAGCCTTCATTTTCTGCTTCATGTTTAGAAATTGTACAAATCATGTAAAGACCAGCAGCTTTGGCAGAAACTGGTGCAGTTTCTGGAGAGGGTCTTCTGTAGCGAGCGAATTTTAATTTTAATCCTGTTTTGCGAGCTTCTTCAGAATAATAAGGAGGCCATGGCCAGCAAGCTACAGCAACATGAATTTTATTGCCTTGTGCTGAAATTGCCATTTTTTCAGAACCGCGCCAAGCAAAAGCCCGCATGTAGCCATCAACAATATTTTGTTTAGCAGAAAGTTCTTTTTTAATTTTATCTAATTCTTCAATTGAGTAAGGAATTTTAAAACCCAAAAAATCTGCTGATTTATGTAAGCGAGTTGAATGCTCGGTACATTTAAAAATCTTTTTATTGTAAATTTTTTCACCTTCAAACACACAAGAAGCATAATGTAAGCCGTGGTTTAGAACATGAACTTTAGCATCTTTCCAAGGAGTAAATTCGCCATTGTACCAAATATATCCATCGCGTTGATCAAAAGAAATTAGGTCGCTCATTTTAGTTTTATTTTGATTTTTTAAGAATGATAAAGTTAGCTTGATTATTGTAAATTATTGTTGCCCGTTAAATAGTCAATTGGGCAACCAAAATAAATTTAGTAATTATCTCATTGCATACAACTGTCATCCTGAGCGAAGGATCTCTTTAGAAGGAGCTTTTACCTAAAGAAATCCTTCGCTTCGATCAGGATGAAGGTTGTGTTTCAGGGCATAATTGCCATAAATCACTAAAATAAATTCCATGAAAATTTCTCTTATCATCGCATCTTTTAACGCTGATAAATACTTAGCCAAAGCTGTTGAGTCATTTTTGGAACAAAATTACCAAAATAAAGAGTTATTAATCATTGATGGTATTTCAACTGATAAAACCCATGAAATCATCGCTGAATATTGTCAAAAATTTCCACAATTAATTAAATGGATTAAAGAAAAAGATTCAGGAATTTCTCAGGCTAGAAATATTGCTTTAAACCATGTAACTGGTGATTTGGTTGGTTTTTTAGGAGCTGATGATTTTTTGCATAAAGACTTTTTTTCTGAAATGCCTTATTACATTAAAATCAATGAAAATTTTGATGTAATTCATTTTAACAGCTACTGCGTTGGAGATGTTTGTGGATTTGATTTAAGTGTAAAAACTCCAGTTACCAAAAGAAACCTTATAAAGCATTGCCCAATTGGATCTGGGGAATCTTTTTATTATCGCAAAGAAGTTTTTGATCAAATAAAATTTAATGAAAAAAACAGATATTCGATGGATTATGAGTTGAATATGGCTCTGGTTTCAGCCAAAAAACCAAATGGTAAAAAATATTTATTTTATCCAGTAAATATTACAGCGGTATTTAATGTTCACACAGGGGAGAATATTTCTTCTGCAAATAGCGTTAAACAAAGGCTTGAAACTATTTCAGTGCAGTTAAAATATGCTAAAAATTTCCAAGAAAAATTGAGAATTTTTTGGCGTGGTAAAAAACAAATTGTGAAGAATTATTCTAAATTTTGTGAGATATTCAAAGCTCTTTACTAATTTTAGTGGAGCTAAATTTTTAATCAAGATACGCTTTCTAAAGCTTTAATTTTATAGCCTTGGTTTATGCAAAGGCTGCCAAAAATTCTTTCTACAGCATAGGGGTTTATTTTAACATCCAAAGGGTTAAAATCACTTAGGCAAATTCGTTTTTCAATTAATCTACTTAAAATTTTAGGACGAATTGCAAACATAGTACCTTTGAAAAAAATATTGTCTGCATTAATTTCAAGTTTTTTGCATAAATCTACAAAAGCTTTTTTATCTTCACATTCAAAAAAACATAAATCTTCGTAGCCTCCAACCATGCCAGTTTTCTTGTTACAAAATTCATATAAAACTGCTGCGTTTTGTTTAGGGCTTCCAATCAATGATTTTACCAATCTTTGACGCCATTCTTTTTGTTCTGCCCCTGTGTGAAGAGATTTTTTGGAATGAATTTTAATTAAAGCATCATAAGCATTTAGGTTAATATTGTTAATTACTTCAACGAAAGCTCCAATGTCATTGCGTTGATTTGGAAGTGTGAAGATTTTAGCATTTGGAAAAGTTTGAAAGATTTTTTTTATGTCAGAAGCTGGTCTTTCAACTAAAGTTATGTAAAGGTCAAAAGGGATGGGAATATTTTTTAGATTTTCGATAAATTCATCAAGTAAATCGATATAATATAGATGTAGATGAACTGCTACTTTTAAATCAGCTATTGCTTTTAGGTGTTTTTTGTAAAGAAAATGTGCGCTTAAAAGCTTGAGTTTTCGGTAAAGTTTTGAAGATTTTAGAACCTGCTTAGTATCTTTTTTGCTTTCAGATTTTGGCATATTTTTAACGCTTTTTTAGTAAAATT
>CAMDRL010000011.1 GCA_945906835.1 Rickettsia typhi | reverse complement strand
CTTAAATCCGCTGCAAGAACCTTCCGATGGTTTCAACTACTCTCAACCAACGGTTAACAATATTAAGAAATAATTTATACAAATTCATTTTCTTTGCTTGACAGCCAAAAAATCATCCTTAACTTACACATCCAATCTCAATCACTTGATGTTACTTGAGAGTTTGTTCGCAAACCCTCTTATCTGTAGTAGTTTTTCTGATCAGCTGATTGCAGCAGAAAAATCTTTTCTTAGAAAATTCAAATTTTAAATTTCATAAAGTTATAAAATAAGTTTTTACTTGGTTAAGATCCATAAGGCTCTAAACAAATTCTCGGCAAAATTTCTTTTTGCCAAATCTCATCAATTTTTATCAATAATATTTTTTATAAATGTCCTCCACTCTTACTCTGCGCTATGGATCTAATACGGGCAAGTCCAATAATTCTGCAAGTCAAAATGCACAAGATAATCAAGCTTTAACGCAAGAATCATCATCTCAAAATACTCAAACTCCACAAACTAATTCTGAGCCGCCAGCTCGTGGATATATACATACTGGTAACTTAATCAGTAGGGGCAGTCAATCTAGCTCTCAGGTAAATTCTCAGGTAAATTCTCAGGTAAATTCTCAGGCAACAACAGCTCAAGCTGCAGATGATTCTGATGAAGATGCAGACTCTGGTAATGGCAATTCTGGTAACGGATCAAACTATGGTCGTCAAGATGGTTATGGCAGAAAATCTGCCGCAGCAGGTGCTGGAAAAACTCTAGACTTAAAATCATTAAAATTAAAATCAGCAGAAAAGCTGATTGATGTTGCTAAAGAACATGGTTTAGAAAATATTGGAGATTTTGGTAGACAAGATATTATTTATCATATTCTTAAAAATTTCTCAGATCAAAATCCTGAAAATGTAATTATTGGCGAAGGTGTTTTAGAAGTTTTGCAAGATGGTTTTGGGTTTTTAAGAGCTCCAGAAACCAACTATTTCCCCGGATCTGACGATATTTATGTTTCTCCAAGTCAAATTAAAAGATTCGGTCTTAGAACTGGTGATACAGTTAAAGGACAAATTCGTGCTCCAAAAAAAGGTGAAAGATATTTTGCGCTTCTTAGAGTTAACGAAGTAAATTTGGGCGCGCCAGAAAAAATTAGAAATCGTGTTTTATTCGACGATTTAACCCCGCTTTACCCACAAAACAAATTAATGCTTGAAGAAGATAAGCCTCTTAACAACGACATAAGTACAAGAGTTATTGACATGGTTTCTCCCCTTGGAAAAGGTCAAAGAGCTTTGATTGTTGCGCCTCCGCGTACTGGTAAAACTTCTTTGATGCAAAATATTGCTCATGCCATTACCACAAATCACCCAGAAATTATTTTAATTGTTCTATTGATTGACGAAAGACCAGAAGAAGTTACTGACATGATTCGCGGTGTAAAAGGTGAAGTTGTAAGTTCAACTTTTGATGAGCCAGCAACTCGTCATGTACAGCTTGCAGAAATGGTTATTGAAAAAGCTCGTAGATTAGTTGAAGCCAAGAAAGATGTAGTAATTCTTCTTGATAACCTGACTCGTTTAGCCCGTGCTTATAACACAGTAATTCCTTCATCTGGTAAGGTTTTATCAGGTGGTGTTGATTCTAATGCTTTGCAAAAACCAAAAAGATTTTTTGGTTCAGCAAGAAACATTGAAGAAGGTGGTTCTTTAACAATTATTGCTACGGCATTAGTTGATACTGGTTCAAAAATGGACGAAGTTATTTTTGAAGAATTTAAAGGTACTGGTAACTGCGAAATTATGCTTGATCGCAAAATTTCTGATAAAAGAATTTACCCAGCCATTGATATTACTAGATCAGGAACCAGAAAAGAAGAATTATTGGTTGATCGTGCAACTCTTTCAAAAGTTTGGATGTTGAGAAGAATTGTTAATCCAATGAACTCTGTTGATGCAATGGAATTCTTGCTTCAAAAAATTGAGCACACTAAAACTAATGAAGAGTTTTTTAAATCAATGAATAGTTAGTATAAGTTTTGTCATTCCCGCGAAGGCGGGAATCCACTTCTGTAAAAATATTCTGGATTCCTGCCTTCGCGGGAATGACAATAAAATCTGGTATTATTCATCAACAAATTATAATGAATCTATTTAGAAAATATTTTCTACTTCTAATCCTATCCATCTTCACAACCTCTTGCGCCTTTGATAACCTTACCCAACTTTCTCAAAAAGAAAATTTTCTTAAATCACGCGCCGATTACAATTCTTATTTAGCCTTAGAATATCTAGAATTCTCGCGCAATTTAGCTCAAAATAAATCTACAAAAGATGCTGAATATTTTGCTGTAAAAGGTTTAAAACTTTCAGCAAATCAAGAATTTATACCAGAAAATCCCATTGAATGGAATGCTGATAGATCTCAACTTGAAGAGATTATTGCTATGCAAAAAAGATTGGAATTAGTTCTAACGCCAAATATGCAAAATAACATGCCAATTCAAATGGCGCATTTATCTTATCTTTACGATTGCTGGTCAGCAAAGGAATCTAAGCCAATTTTTAAAGCAGCAGAATTAGCAAAATGTCGAGAAAAATTTTATAAATTATTGGGTGAAGTTGAATATTACATAGATGATTTAAAGAAAGACAAGCAGCCAAAAACCATTATTATAGAACCTGAATTAAAGAGATTTGAAATTTTATTTGATTTGAATAGTGAAAAATTTAATGACAAAGCCAATAAAAATTTATTAGAAATATTACAATATTTAGTCGATTTAAAAGGCGATTATCGTTTGCTCTTGGTTGGAAATGCTGACCGCGTTGGTTCGGAATTATATAATCAGAATTTAGCTTTTAGAAGGGCTCAAACAGTAAAAAATTATCTTGTTAAAAATGGAGTGTCAGAAAATTCGATTGAATTTAGATCTTTCGGAGAAGATTTTCCTGATATGCTTACTAAAGATGGAACTCAACAACAAAAAAATAGATCAGTGGGAATTTATGTTTTAACTGGCGCAGATTCTTTCAATTCTTTTCCGTTACCATTGATTGAAAATATTATCTACAAGCAAGGTGTGAAAGAAGTGCGAGTGGAAAGAGGGTTAACTAATTAGCTAATATCTCGTGAGATCCTTCACTTCGTTCAGGATAACGCTTTTTGTCATGTTGAGCGAAGCGAAAAATCTCTTGAGTTTGGAAGAGGGTATATTTAATTTAAAATTTATATGAAATTCGATCTTGGTTCAAGAAAAAAAATCGTAATAAAAATCGGCTCATCTCTTTTGGTTGAAAATGCTTCTGTGCGTGAAGAATGGCTTAAAAGCCTTGCTTCTGACATTTCTGAATTACTTTCTAAAAATATAGAAATAGTTGTTGTTTCATCTGGCGCAATTGCTTTGGGGAAAAGTTTTTTAAAATCAAAAAATAAAAAATTATCCTTAGAAGAAAAACAAGCAGCGGCAGCAATTGGGCAAATTCAATTGATGAGTTTTTATCGTGATTTTTTTAAGAAACATAATTTAGATGTAGCACAAATTCTTCTTACGGCATCTGATTGCAACAGTCGCCAACGATATTTAAATTCTAAAAATACTATCGAAACTCTGTTAAAAAATCACCTCATTCCAATTATTAATGAAAATGATACTGTGGCAGTTGATGAAATAAAAATTGGCGATAATGACCGTTTAGCAGCGCGTGTGGCGCAAATGATTTCAGCAGATTTGCTAATTTTATTTTCTGATATTGACGGTCTTTACGACAAAAATCCTAAAACCAATAAAGATGCAAAATTAATTTCTGAAGTAGAAAAAATTACTAAAGAAATTGAAGAGATGGCAAGTGGTGCGGTTTCAGAAGTTGGAACTGGCGGCATGATTACTAAAATCAAAGCAGCAAAAATGGCTTCAACAGCTTCTTGTGACACAATAATTACTAATGGGTTAGTCAAAAACCCATTACAAAAATTATTGAATGGAAAACAAAATTACACAATTTTTCATAGTGAAAAAAATCTTGCAACATCTCGCAAAAACTGGCTTTCTGGCTTTCTAAATGCGAAAGGTGAGGTGGTAGTTAATTCTTGTGCTAGAGATGCTTTATTGTCAAAAAAAATAAGCTTACTACCAATTGGAGTGACGAAAATAATTGGTCAATTTGAAAAAGGTGAAGCAATTTTTATTAAAGATGAAGATGGGAATCATATTGCCAGTGGCATTAGTAATTACAGCTCTTCTGATGCTAAAAAAATTATTGGTAAAAATTCTAAAGAAGTAAAAGAGATTTTCGGAAAGGTAAAGGTGGAGATAATTCACATTGATAATATGGTGGTGATTGAATAGTTTTTTATTTCTTCAAAATCTAAATTTGTCATTCTTATTTACCAGCTTGTCATTCCCGCGTAGGCGGGAATCTAGTTTTAATAAGACGATCTCTAGATTCCAGCCTTTGCGGGAATGACAAAAGAGTAAACGGGAATAATAAAAAAATTAATCCTTCCAAAAAGTCGTAGTATTCTTCAAATAAAACTGCCCTGGTGCAATACCAAGAAAATCTTCTTTCCGAAAATTTTTCTCAGCAAAAAATTTAAAAATCTTTTTATAACTTTTACGCTCTGAATCATCAAGAACCAGCATTCCACTTGGCTTTAAAGCGGGAATTGATTTTTTTAAACATTCAAATCTCTTCAAAGAATCAATAAAAATAAAATCAAACTTTTGTCCAAAAATTCTGGCATAATTTTTAGCAGAATTTTCGTAAGCTTTATTGATAAAGCCATCTTCCATAAAAATAATTTCAACATTATTTATGTCAGCTTATTTAAGCTTCTCTTTCATAATTCTAAGCCACATGGCATTGCTTTCAATAACTACAATTTTCTTAACTTTGGGAGCAAAAAATAAAGTTGAAGCGCCGCAGCCAAATTCAAAAATTTCGTGTTCTTTAGTTAGTTTTTGTGAAATATATTCAATGAATGTGTAAGTCATCCAAGGCAAAGCGTTTCCATTATCATCTTGCGAAAAACCTTCCATAAAAGATTTTTCCCATCCAGCTTTATATTTTTTTAGTTGTGATTTTATAAGTGGTAACACAGCTATATTTTTCTATGTCCAGAAATCTTTATTCCGTAGCCTTCAAGACCAATTACAGATTTTTTAGAATTACTTAGAAGAACCATGTTATGTATTCCTAGATCTGATAAAATTTGCGCTCCTGTACCATAGCTTCTAAGTTCAGTTTCTTTATGTTTTAATTTATTGGCATCACTTTGCAGTAGATGAGAAATTGATTCATTTGGTTGTCGGATGATAACAATAACGCCGCTACCATTTTGATCTATTTTTTTCATCGCCTTAATCAAAGAGCCAGTTCTGGGATTTTGAGCATCTTCCAAACAATCACTAAAAATATTCAAATGATGCATGCGAACTAATATTGCTTTTCCTTTATTAATCTCTCCCTTTATTAAAGCAATATGCTCAATTCCATCAACTTTACTTTTGTAAATTATCAGATCAAATTCTCCACCATATTTGCTAATGAATTTTCCAACTTCTTTTACGGCAATTAACTTTTCATTCTTGCGGCGATATTCAATTAAATCAGCTATTGTTGCAATTTTCATTTGATGTTTTTGGGCAAATTTTATTAAATCAGGCATGCGCGCCATTGAGCCATCATCATTCATGATTTCGCAAATTACGCCAGAAGGGTTTAAGCCAGCTAAAGTTGCAATATCAACCGCAGCTTCAGTGTGTCCAGCGCGCACTAATACGCCACCTTTTTCTGCCTTTAAAGGAAAAATATGTCCAGGGCTAACTATATCTTCTTTACCTTTGCTTGGATCAATCGCGTCTTTAACTGTTTTGGCACGATCAGCAGCAGAAATTCCCGTAGAAATTCCTTCTTTAGCTTCAATTGAAATGGTAAAAGCAGTTTGATGATGAGATTGGTTATTAATTGACATCAAGGGCAAATTCAACTGATAAACTCTTTCTTCGGAAAGGGTAAGGCAAATTAAACCACGACCATATTTTGCCATGAAATTAATTTTTTGATCATCACACATTGAAGCTGGAATAACTAAATCTCCTTCGTTTTCACGATTTTTATCATCTACTAAAATAAATATTCTACCTTCTTTTGCTTCAGTGATAATTTCTGGAATGGTGGCTAAGTATTTTTGTTCTTTGATCATTTTGTAATTTTGTTTGTTTTATTTAATCTATTTTTTATTCCTGCTTACTTTTGTTGTCATTCCTTTTTCCTCAATGTCATTCCCGCGAAGGCGGGAATCCAGTTCTTTTTTCAGACCTTCTGAATTCCAGCCTTTGCGGGAATGACGGATGGCGATACGCGCCAACATATCAACTTCCAAATTCACCAAATCACTAATCTTGGAGAATTTAAATGTAGTATTATCAATTGTGTGTTTAATTAAATTCACACTAAAAGAATTTCCTTTAACTTCATTAACAGTCAATGAAGTTCCATTAAGAGTAACAGAGCCTTTCTTAGAAATAAATTTTAGTAATTTTTTTTCAGCTGTAAAAGTAAATTTATAAGAATCTTTAATTTTTGTTATCTTATTTATTTTGGCGCGTCCGTCAATATGTCCCGAAACTAGATGTCCACCGAACTCGTCGCCAAGTCTCATAGCAAATTCTAAATTTATAGGATCAGAAATTTTTAGCTTTTTAAAGTTAGTCTTTTCCAAAGTTTCTTTTGAAACTTGAAAAGATAAAATATTTTTTTTAGCAGAAATTTTCTTATCAACCAAAGTTAAACAAGTTCCATTGCAAGAAATTGAGGAGCCAATTTGTAATTTTCTCTGCAAAATTTTTATGGCTGAAATTTTAATAAGAAGATCTTTTTCTTTGTTAAAATTTAACTCTTCAACAATTCCAATGTGAGTAATTATTCCTGTGAACATTTTTTATTTAAGAAAGTTCTTTTTGCATTTTAGAAACTGATTTTCTGATTTTATCAATAGCATTTGATTCTATTTGTCTAATGCGCTCACGAGAAATATTATAAATTTGACTTAACTCTTCCAAGGTAAGTGGATTTTCTAACATTTGGCGTTTTATGATAATATCTTTTTCTCTTTCGTTCAATGTTGACAAAGCTTGTTTCAGCATCAGTTCTTGTCTATATTTTTCCTGATTTTCAATGGCAATTTCTTCTTGGCTATCCTGAACTGAGGCTATTGAATTCAAAACTTCATCACCATCTTTGTCATCACCAATCATGGCATTTAAAGAAGAGTCAGATTGTTGCAATCTTGAATTCATATCAACAACATCTTTTTCAGAAACATTTAAATCTTTGGCAATTCTGGTGATATGCTCTGGATCAAGAACTCCGCTAATAGAGGCACCTTTAATTCTTTTTCTAATTCTATGTAAATTGAAGAAAAGTTTTTTTTGCGCAACCGTTGTACCAATTTTTACTAAAGACCAAGAACGCAAAACATATTCTTGAATATTGGCTCTAATCCACCACATAGCATAAGTTGAAAAGCGAAAACCTTTTTCTGGATCAAATTTTTTAACAGCTTGAATTAATCCAACATTTCCCTCTGAAACTAAATCAACAGCTGGTAAACCGTATTGTTTGAATTTTCCTGCCATTTTTACAACCAAACGCAAGTGGCTTTGTAATAGAATTTTTGCAGCTTCTGGGTCGCCATGGTTTTTATATCTCATGCCATATTCATACTCTTCTTCTGGCGTCAGTAAGGGGAATTTTTGAATTTCTTTCAAATAACGGGCAAAGCCAGAATCTGCTGATTTTGCTAAATCAGAATTTTTTTTTAGGGCGGGTGCGTTTTTTATTTGAGTATCTTCGTCATTTGAGAAGCTTTCTTTTTTGGTCATAATTTTTATAATAGCTAAGTGATTTAACTTTTTAAAAATCAATCGTCCGACAATTCACCTGCCAATCACCAAAATGAGTCGGATCTAAAATTTTATCCTCTTTATTATTCTGAGAAACATTTGTAGTGGCAGTCAAATCTACAAGACTTTTATCATCTTTTTTGGAAGCGCATTCGCAACTTTCATTACCACATTTTTTATTTTCTTGCTGCTGTTTCATATAGTTTATTAATGTTCTTGTCCACCTTGAGATTTAATTGTTGGAAGATTCGCGTTAACTTGTTTTCCAATTCCGGCATTGCTTAGTTGAGTGTCACCTAAAGAGTTAAGATTTCCAACAACTGCTTCATGAGACATTTTACTTGGAGCCATGGTACCAAGATCTAAGTCTGTTGTAAATACCCCGCCACTACAAGGGACACCAAGACCTGGATTGTTTAAAAAATCTCCAACAGAAACCTTTCCAGTTCCCAATAGAGAAAGACCTTCAGTTGCAAATGTTTGAGGCAATATTTCACTTGAAGAAGAGGCGTTATCTCCGGAGTGAAGCTTGTCAGGACCAGCGGAAACTGAAGGAATCATGTTTTTTGCATGAAGCATTTCTCCGTGATCCATTTGCGATGCTGAATTCTTATCTGCCATAAATCTTATTTATTATCAGTGGCAGCAATAACTGCCATATTTAAAATATCATTAATTGAAGATCTCATTGTAACAATTTGTACTGATTTTTCAAAGCCATTTAAAATTGGTCCAACAACTGTGCAATCTCCAACTGCCTCAAGAAGCTTGGTGGCAATGCTTGCTGAATGCAGGCCTGGACAAATTAAAATATTTGCAGGGGCAGTTAAGCGGCAGAATGGATATCTAGACATTTTGTCCATACTTAAAGCTACATCAGCAGTCATTTCGCCATCATATTCAAAGTTAACTTTCATGCCATCAAGAATTTCAACCGCTTTTTTAACTCTTTCTGATTCAGTTTTTAAAGCGCTTCCAAAGTTAGAAAATGATAAGAATGCAACTCTAGGTTCATGACCAAGTTGTCTGACCTTGTCTGCAGTTTGAATTGCAATATTTACTAAATGTTCTGGCGAAGAAAGTTCTGAACAAGCGGTGTCAGAAATGAAAATGGTTTTTCCTTTAGAAATTACCATTGAAATTCCCAAAAGAATTTTACCTTTTTTGTTTTTAACAACTTGCCAAATGTCAGTCATGGTTTTGCGATAGCCTCTTGTCAAGCCGCTAATAAGAGCATCGCCATCTCCACAAGCAAGCATTGAAGCAGCAAAAACATTGCGATCATTTTTTACCATACGGGCACAGTCAGAGCGCAATACACCTTTTCTTTGTAATTCTTCGTAAAGGTAATCTGTATATTTAGGGTTAGCGTCAGAGATTGAGGCATTATAAATCTTGATACCTTCAGGGCTAATATTGGCTTCTTTCATATTTGCCAAAACCTTAGATTCCTTACCAATCAGAATTGGTGTACCATAACCATTATCACGCCACATTGCAGCAACGCGGATAATTTCTGGTTGCTCACCTTCAGCAAAAATAACTTTTTTAGGAGATCTTTGTAATTTTTCAAACATCATGCTAAGACTGTTAACTGTAGGGTCGCGTCTAGCTTTTAATTGTTGTACATAAGCGTCCCAATCTTTAATTGGTTTTCTGGCAACTCCTGAAGCAACTGCGGCTTTAGCAACAGCTAAAGGAACAACACTGATCAATCTTGCATCAAAAGGAGTTGGAATGATGTAATGCGCGCCAAATTTCATGTCACGGCCACCATAAGCTTTAATTACATCGTCAGGAACATGTTCGCGTGCAAGTTCAGCAATAGCGTGAGCTGCGGCAATTTTCATTTCTTCGTTGATGGTTGAAGCCCGTACATCTAAAGCGCCACGGAAAATGTAAGGGAAACCCATTACATTATTAACTTGGTTTTCATAATCAGAGCGACCAGTTGCAACAATTGCATCAGATCTTGTAGCATGAACTTCTTCAGGAGTAATTTCTGGATCTGGATTTGCCATAGCGAAAATCACTGGATTTTTTGCCATTGATTTCACCATTTCTTTAGTTACTGCACCTTTAACTGAAAGACCTAAAAATACATCGGCACCTTTCATAGCTTCGGCTAAAGTTCTGGCTTTAGTATTGGCGGCGTGAGCAGATTTCCATTGATTCATTCCTTCAGTTCTGCCTTTGTAAATTGTACCTTTAGTGTCGCAAAGAATAGCGTTATCATGAGGTAAGCCCATAGCTTTTAAAAGCTCTAAGCAAGCAATACCAGCAGCGCCAGCACCGTTAACTACAACTTTAATATCCTTAAATTTTTTGCCTGAAATATGTAAAGCATTGATAATACCAGCGGCAGAGATAATTGCTGTACCATGTTGATCGTCATGAAATACAGGAATATCCATAATTTCACGAAGTTTGCTTTCAATGATAAAACATTCAGGAGCTTTAATATCTTCAAGGTTAATACCACCCCAAGTTGGGCCTAAATATTTAACGGCATTAATGAATTCATCAGGATTTTCAGTATCAACTTCAATATCAACTGAATCAATATCAGCAAATCTTTTGAATAAAACTGATTTTCCTTCCATAACTGGCTTACCAGCTAAAGCGCCAAGATTTCCAAGTCCAAGAACTGCTGTACCGTTTGAAATTACTGCAACATAATTACCTTTTGAAGTGTAATCATAAGCTAAATCAGGATTTTTTTGAATTTCTAAACAAGGAATTGCAACACCTGGAGAATAGGCTAAAGCTAAGTCTCTTTGTGTATTAAGTGGTTTAATTGCATGCATTGCAACTTTTCCAGGTTGACCTTGAGAGTGGAATAATAAAGCTTCAGCTTCTTTAGTTGTTTTACCTTGGATATTTTTGGTAGTTTTTTTTGTATCTTTTTTAGTGACCATTTTATTAAGTAGTTTGTTTGTTAGTTAGAAACCAAAATAGGTAAAGAGGGGATTAGGCGAAGAAAGCTTAAATAAGCAGGCTTGCTTCGTATAATCCTCATATATTGCTTGCATCTTTCAATAAGAAGGTTTGTCAAGTTAGTTTTTATAATTTTAATGTCAAAATTTGTTTATGAAATCTTTAGAGATTAATAAAAATAAAAAATTCTCTGAATTTTTTGATGTAGTTGATTCTGTCAGAAAAATTGATTTTTTGGTTGTGCACCATGTTCAAGCTAATTCAGTGCAACATGCCATAGATCAGTTTTTGGATTGTAAAGTTAGTTCACATTTTTTAATTGATGAATGTGGAGAGATTTTTCAATTAGTTGATGAAAATAATATTGCATATCATGCAGGAGTAAGCTTCTGGAGAGGAGTTGATGGTTTGAATAAAACATCAATTGGTATAGAATTTATAAATAGCGCGCCTTTTGATAAAAAGTTTGAGTTAGTTCAAATGCAAGCTGGAGTTGAATTATGCAAATATCTAATCAAAAAATATAATATTGAAGCTCAAAATATTGTTGGACATTCTGATATTGCTTACAACAAAGAAACTGGATTTTTGGACAGAAAACAAGATCCGTCACATTTATTTGATTGGAAGTTCTTGGCGCAAAATGGCGTAGGTTTTTATCCAGATAATTTATTTATTGAAAGTTACAATTTGTTATTTGAATATGAAGATGTAGATTGTAAAATTGAGGAAATAAAAAAATCCTTAATTAAATTTGGCTACAAAGTGTCTAATCTTAATAACAACTTTGATTTAGAGATGATGTGTTTAGTTCGTGTCTTTAATCGCAGATTCAATCAAAGAATTTCCCAAGATGACAACAGTGCTTGGTATAAAAGTTCTCAATTGTTATTGGATAATTTAGGCACATAATTATTAAAATTTTTTAGTTTAAGCAAACATATGATAAGTAAAAATAAAGCATTTTCATTGATTGAGCTTTCAATTGTGGTTTTAATTATTGGTATTTTGATTTCTGGCGTTACTCAAGGAAGTAGGCTGATTAAAGCATCAAAATTGCAAACTGCTAAAACTTTAACACTAAGCTCTGATGTTAATAGCATTAAAGATTTAGCAATGTGGCTTGAAACTTCTTTAGATAATTCTGTTACCATCGATTCCAGTTCAACTGTTACAAGGTGGAATGACATAAACCCGCAATCTATGAGTAAAATAAATGCCTATAATACCATACCTGGTGGTCCAGTCTATGTTGAGAATGTTATTAATGGTTTGCCAGTAATTCAATTTTATCTTGAATCTGAAATTCCCGCTAATCAAAGATTCGGCGAAAGAATTACAGTTGACCCTAATGGACTAGGATTGAGTTTTCTTGCGAATACTAATTATACAATTTTTGTAGTTGAGCAAAGAGTTTCTTCTGGAAGTTTAGATGGAAAAAATAGTATGTTTTTGTCCGGCCATGGGCTTATTAGTCCTTCAATAAATCTTCAAATTGGATATTCGAGCGGTAAAAATTTTATATGGGATCATACTGGTGTTACTACTGCTGTAAAGGATGCATCGGATTGGAACATTCCTGTCACATTAAGTGCAGCAATAACCCCCAGAATTCATACTTTTAAATTTGATACAACTAAAGGTAAATATTACTCAATGAAAAGTAATATAAGCGCTCCCTATTCAGCAACAAACGCTGACGCCATAGGAAAGCCTTTAGTCAGCTATTATGGCGCTGCAATAGGTGGAATGAGTTCTGGTTCTGAGGATCTTTCTATAGCTGAAATGATAATATTTACTCGCGCCCTATCTACTGATGAAATAAAATCTGTTGAAGCTTATTTGGGTAAAAAATATGCGATTAAGATTAGTTAAAAACCCTTTTAGCAATTACTAAAACAAATACTTCTTTTGCCCCAGATTTCTTTAAAATTCTGGCACAATTTTCTAAAGTTGTGCCAGTTGTCATCACATCATCAATAAGTAGAATTTTCTTACCTTTCACTATTTTCTCATATTTTTTGTTTAAAGCAAAAGCACCTCTCAAATTCTTTTCGCGCTCTCTTTTTTTAAGTCCAGCTTGGGCTGTGGTATTTTTTATGCGTAATAAAAAATCGTAAAAAAATTCCTTTTTAGAAAGCTTAGATAATTCTTTTGTCAGCAAAATTGCTTGGTTAAATTTTCTTTTTCTAAGTCTTATTTTATGCAGAGGAACCGCAACTATTAAATCAATTTTAGCAATTTCTGTTGAAGCTCGGTTAAATAATATTTTAGCAAATTTTTTAGCCAAATAAGTTGTGTCGCGATATTTAAAATCTCCGATAATTTTTTTGATTACAGGATTGTAGCGAAAAACTGTTATCACTCTGTCATAAGAAGGTTTATTTCCCAAGCATTTGCCACAGATTAAATTATCTGCCACCTTATATTCAAAGGGATGACAACAAATATTGCATTTAGGATCAGTTATGAATTGCAATTTTTTCCAACAGTCGTTACAAAATACGCCTTCTTGCCCAATTAGGTGACTACAATGTAAACATTGGTTGGGAAAAAGTAGTTCGATGATTTTCTTAAAAAAATTCTTCATTTTGTAATGGGTTTAGAGACGCAATTAGAGGTGATGTTTGATCGCGCTTTGCTGCGCCAAAATCGTGTGCGTTATGCGAAGCATTTTCAGGATTTTAATTTTTTATATATAGAAGTTGCAAACAAAATTGTTGAAAGTTTGGAATTTCTCAATCGTGATTTTGATACGGTTTTAGAAATTGGAGCGCGAGATGGTTATTTATCAAAGCAAATTGGTTTAAAGAAAAAAGTTAAAACAATTGTGCAAACTGAGATTTGTAATTTTGGTACTGTGGAGGGAAATAAAATTATTGCGGATGATGAATTTTTGCCTTTCAAAGAAAATAGTTTTGATTTGATAGTTAGTTGTTTAAATTTTCATCACATCAATTTAATTCCACAATTTTTGTTACAAGTTAAATCTTTGTTAAAGCCAGATGGAATATTCATTGCCAGCTTTTTTGGTGAAGAAAATTTATCGGAATTAGCGCATGTAGTTTTTGAAACTGAAAGTGAAATTTATGGTGGAATTTCACCAA
Organism: Rickettsia typhi; assembly: GCA_945906835.1. Taxonomy (GTDB): domain Bacteria; phylum Pseudomonadota; class Alphaproteobacteria; order Rickettsiales; family UBA1997; genus UBA2645. The sequence continues at coordinate 1,470 of CAMDRL010000011.1, read as the reverse complement.
GAATGTCACCAACAATTGAAGTTAAAACTGCGGCGCATTTAATGCAAAAAGCGGGGTTTGTAAGTCCAATTTCTGATTTTGAAAAAATTGAAGTTAATTATAAAAATCCATTAACGCTTTTGAAAGATTTGAAAATGATGGGGCAGGGTAATGTTATGAATAAAAGGTCTCGTAAGTTTTTTACTAAAGAATTTCTTGGTAAAATTTCTGATAATTATTATAAAAAATACAGTGATAATGAAGGTGGTGTGAAGGCTACTTTTGAGATTGTTACTGCTACGGGGTGGAAATAAAATATCGAGTGCGCGTTATCTATTACCCCTAACCCCTCCTTATCAAGGGAGGGGAATGCTTTGAGTTCCCCTCCTTGATAAGGAGGGGTTAGGGGCGGTAGACTAATAACAAAATCGTAATAAAATAAAAAATGAAAAAACTACACATAAAAACCTACGGCTGCCAAATGAATGTCTATGACTCAGACCGTATGGAAGATCTAATGACAGCAGTTGGATACGAAACTTCCGAAACTCCAGAAGGCGCAGACATGGTCATCATAAACACCTGCCACATTCGTGAAAAAGCCTCAGAAAAATTATTCTCAGATTTAGGTCGTTTGCGTCCTTTTAAAGAAGAAAAAAAACAAAGTGGCAGTCAAATGATCGTTGCAGTTGCTGGTTGCGTGGCGCAAGCAGAAGGTGAAGAAATTTTTCGTCGTTCAAATGTAGTTGATATCATCGTTGGTCCTGAAAGTTATCAAACCTTGCCAGACTTGGTTGGAAAAGTAATTCGTGAAAAGAAAAAACAAATTAATCTTGAATTTACGCCTAATGATAAATTTGATATTTTGCCAGAATCAAAGGCGGGAACTGGAGCCAGCTCGTTTGTTACAGTGCAAGAAGGTTGCGATAAATTTTGCACATTTTGTGTGGTGCCTTACACTCGCGGCGCGGAATATTCTCGTAAGTCTCATAAAATTTATAATGATGCTTTACAACTTGCAGAAAAAGGTGTTAAAGAAATTTATTTTTTAGGGCAAAATGTTAATGCCTATCATGGCTTAAATGAAAATGGCGAAGTTCAAGATTTGGCAAAATTAGTTCGTAAAATTGCTGAAATTCCGCAAATTGAAAGAATCCGCTACACAACTTCCCACCCCAGAGACATGACTGATGATCTAATCAAAGCTCATGCAGAAGTTAAAAAATTAATGCCATTTTTACATTTGCCAATTCAGTCAGGTTCAAATAATATTTTAAAGGCAATGAACCGCAAACATACTCGCCAAGATTATTTTAAAACCATTGAGAATTTAAGAAAATCTTGCCCTGATATGGGTTTGTCATCTGATTTTATTGTGGGTTTTCCGGGTGAAACAGATCAAGATTTTGAAGATACTTTAGATTTAGTAAGAAAAATTGGATTTACTCAATGTTATTCTTTCAAATATTCTCCTCGCCCAGGGACGCCTGC
>CAMDRL010000010.1 GCA_945906835.1 Rickettsia typhi | reverse complement strand
GTAAAATCTGGCAATCAGGTTTTTGTTTCTGGGCAACTTCCAATTGAAAATGGTGAGTTGAAATATGTTGGAAAAGTTGGTTCAAAAATCAGCATTGAAGATGCGCAAAAAGCAGCCAGAATTTGCGCTATTAACATTATCGCTCAAATTAAATTGGCTTGCGAAGGCAATTTAGAAAGAGTTGTTAGATGTGTAAAATTAGGCGTTTTTGTAAATGGTGACGCTGATTTTATTGATCATCCTGTTGTTGCTAACGGCGCCTCTGATTTAATTGCTGATGTTTTTGGCGATGCTGGAAAACATGCTCGCGCCGCAGTTGGCTCAGGTTCTTTACCTCGCGGCGTTTCTGTAGAAATTGATGCGATTTTTGAGATTAAGTAGTTTTTGAATTGCGTTAAAAAAGATCCCGAAGCAACTTCGGGATCTGCAATTGTCTTCTTTATTAGTTAATTACCGTCTTCCATGATTCAGCCCTTCCACTTAGCAATGCCCGTCAATAATCTAAAAAAAGCTCGTCAATTTTATGGTGAGTTTCTTGGCTTTGAAGAAGGTCGAGCGACGGATGCTTGGATTGATTGGAATTTTTTTGGTCATCAATTTGTGACGCATTTGCGCTCTAGTCCGCAAGAGCCAGATAAAATTGTGAATCAGGTTGATGGTCACGGCGTGCCCGTTCCGCATTTTGGCGTGGTTTTGAAATGGCAACAATGGCATGATTTTGCGGATCGTTTAAAAAAACATAATGTTAAATTTGTTATTGAACCCTACATTCGTTTTAAAGGAAAAGTTGGTGAACAGGCAACTATGTTTTTCTTAGATCCAAGTGGCAACGCCTTAGAATTCAAGGCTTTCAAAGATATGGCTCAATTATTTGCAAAATATGAATAATATTGCTCAGTTAAATTTTGATGATGTTGTTGCGGCGCATAACAGAATCAAAAACCATGTTAATAAAACTCCAATTTTCACTAGCGAAATTCTTAATAAAAAACTTGGTGCACAAATTTTCTTTAAAATGGAAAATGAGCAAGTTGCCAAGTCTTTCAAGGCTCGCGGAGCATTTAATGCAATTTTAAATTACAAAGAAAAGCATGGAAATTTCCCTGAGAAAATTGTGGTGCAAAGCTCAGGAAATCATGCGCAGGCAATTGCCAATGCCTGTAAAGAATTTGGAATTTCTGCTTTAGTTTACATGATTACCAAAGCTTCACCCGCTAAAATTAACGCTACAAAAGCTTTGGGCGCAGAAGTTGTTTTGCTTGAAAAGAGATCGGAAGTTAATGAAGCGGCAGAAAAAAAACAGCAAGAAGGATATGTTTTTATTCATCCTTCGGACAATGATGATGTGATATGTGGTCAAGGCACATCAGCTTTGGAGGCTCTTCAAGAAATTGGTGAAGTTGACGCAATTTTTGCGCCATGTGGCGGCGGTGGATTGCTTTCTGGATGTTTTTTAGTAGCGCAGAAATTATCACCCAAGGCAAAAGTTTTTGCTTGTGAGCCGTTGAATGGCAATGATGTAGCAATATCAATTCGTGAAAATAAAATTTTTGCTTTCGAAGATACGCCAAATACAATTGCCGATGGAGCAAGAACCTTACATAGTTCGCAGCGTTGTCTTTCTTACATTAAACAAATGGCGGGAGTTTTAGAAATTACCGAAGAAGAAATAGATTTTTGGCAAAAAGAATTTTCGGAAATTTTTGGTAAAAAAATCGAAACAACGCCAGCGCTTGCAATTGCTGGAGCTGAGAGGTTTTTGAAAGAAAATATTAATTTGAATAATCTTAAAGTTTTAGTTATTGTTTCTGGTGGAAATATTTAATAAATTTGGTTATAGGTTTTGTTAGTTTGTTTTTATAATTATTTTTTGTAGACAATGAAAGGATCCAAAATGCTTGTTGGAGGAATAATTTTGTTGAAGGAAAGCCCTATTGCAAGAAAGCTAAGAGAGACCGAGTAATCTAGTTGGAAGGAGCAAGAAGAAATCAAAAATGCAAGAGAAGCTCATAAAGATGTTTTGGATGAATTAATTGAGATGTCGCCAGAAGATCGCTTTTCTGAATCTGGTCTTGACGGTGATGATGAGCTTATGTTTAGGCTTGAGGAAAATGAGTATCAAGATAGAGAGAGTACTTCAAGCTCTGTTGTTGTTGAGTCTAAGGCGAGAGAAATTCTTCGGGCCATTAGAGAGAGAAGCTAGTCACTAATTTTTTTCTTAAACCCAATCGCCACCAAATAAGTTTCCGAAGAATCTTTTCTTGAAGAATCTGGCTTAAAATATTTCACAATTGAAAAATTCTTGCGCAGTTTTTTAAGAATTTCATCAGAGCTGCCGCCTTGAAAAATTTTACCCACAAAACTGCCGCCATCATTTAAAATTTTTTCTGACAAATTTAAAGCGCCTTCCAAAAGATCAATGATGCGCAAATGGTCGGTGTTAGCATCTCCTGTGGTGTTAGCTGCCATGTCAGAAAGCACAATGTCACAGCCGCCGCGTTTATTGTATTTTATTTCTTGTAGAAATTCGATGATTTTTTGTGGTGCATCTAAAGTTAAAAAATCTTGTTGAAAAAAACTTACACCTTCAATTGGGCTAATCTCTAACAAATCAATTGCCACAACCCTGCCTTCGCCAACTTTTGTTACCACATATTGACTCCAGCCACCTGGTGCTGCGCCCAAATCAACCACAACTTTACCTTTCTTAAAAAGCTTAAATTTTTCATCAATTTCAATAATTTTAAAAGCAGCGCGACAACGCCAACCCTCAGCCCTTGCCTGCTCAACAAATGGATCGTTAATTTGACGCAACAGCCATTTATGAGAAGATTTCTTCATTCTTTTAGCTTTGTTAACGCGGATAAATTTTCTGGGCATTTTATTTTCTGGGCATTTTATTTTCGGGGCATTTGTTTTCTGGACTTCTTTTTAATTGTCTATTTTTCTGGCTTCATCGATCAACATAATTGGAATTCCATCAATGATTCTAAAGGCAAGCTTTGACTCTAAGCAAATCAATTCGTTATTTTTTTCATCATAAGTCAAATCAGCTTTGCACAAAGGACAGGCTAATATTTTTAATAATTCGGGAGATATTTTTTGCATGATTTATTTGTATATGGCGACAAATCAAATTTATTGATTAATTTGGTTTAGAGCTTATGTTTTTGCGCTTAATTTTCCTTAAGCTATTCGTTAAAGATGTCTAATCAAGAAAAAATTACAACATTCAGCGCTCAACCAAATTCAGTTATTGGAATAATTGGTGGCGGACAATTGGGGCGTATGGCTTGCTTTGCAGCCCATCAAATGGGGTTTCGCACGGTGGTTTTTACCGACCAAGAAAATTCGCCTGCCAGCTTAGTAACAAATCAAACAATTGTGGCGGATTATTCTGATGAAAAAGCTCTTAAAAAATTCGCTGATTTAATTGATGTGGCAACTTTTGAATTTGAAAATATTCCCGTTAAAACTGTTGAGTTTTTAAGTTCTTTAAAGCCAGTTTTTCCAAATGCAGAAGTTTTAAAAACTACCCAACATCGTATTTTGGAAAAAACTTTTTTAAATTCGATTGGTGTAAAAACGGCTGATTTTGCTGAAATTAAAAGTTTAGAAGATTTGCAAAAAAATCTAAAAAATTTCAAAAAAGCAATTTTAAAAACTGCTACAATGGGTTATGATGGTAAAGGTCAATTTGTTTTGGAGAATCCTTTAGAGTTAGATAATGTCTGGTCGCAAACTAAAGAACAAAAATTAATTTTAGAAAAATTTTGTCCTTTTGAAAGTGAAATCTCAACAATTGTAGCGCGTTCAAAATCTGGTGAAATCTCTTGTTATGAGCCGCTTACTAATATTCACAAAAATGCAATTTTGGACCAAAGTATTTATCCAGCTCAAATATCAGAATCCTTAAAAATAAAAACTCAAGAAGTGGCCATTAAAATTGCCGATAAATTAAATTTGATTGGCGTTTTAGCGGTAGAATTTTTTGTGATGAATGATGAAACTCTTTTGGTAAATGAGTTAGCGCCGCGCCCTCATAATTCTGGGCACTTCTCAATGGACGCTTCTGTAACTTCGCAATTTGAACAATTAATTCGTGCTATTTGCGATTTTCCTTTGGGCTCAACAAACTTCCACTCAAAAGGTTGCATGAAAAATTTAATTGGTGATGAAATAAAAAATTTAGAGGAATTTAGAAAAAATCCTCAAGCAAAAATTCATCTTTACGGCAAGCTTGAAAGCAAGTCTGGGCGCAAGATGGGACATGTTAACATTTTAAATTCCAAATAAAATGACAAAAAAAATTATTAAAAATACCAAAAAAGCTTCAGTAAAATCATCTTTAGATTCGCTGGATTTTGTTTCACAAAAAAATGGATTTTTGGGCGTTGAAGAAAAATATTTAAAATCTCCTGAAGACGCAAAGGTAATAGTTGTGCCTTTCGGTTTAGAGGCGTCTGTTAGTTATGGTGGTGGTACAAAAAACGGCGCTAAAGCGATCATTAAATCTTCGCAACAAGTTGAACTTTTTGATGAAGAATTTTGGTTTGAACCTTTTCGTAAATATGGAGTTGCCACTTTAAAAGAGCCAAAAATTGACAGAACTTCGGTTCCAAGAGCTTTAAAGCAATTAGAAAAAATCACTGAAAAAATTTTGATGGCTGGAAAATTTCCTTTAATTCTTGGTGGCGAACATTCAATAACTGCGGGTTCAATTCGTCCTTTTGTAAAAAAATATCCTGATTTGGCAATTTTGCATTTTGATGCCCATGCTGATTTGCGTGATGGTTATGATGGTGAGCATTATTCTCACGCTGCAGCACTTCGTCGCGTAATGGATAATCCAATTTCAACTTTAATTTCTTGCGGAATTCGCAACATTTCTGCCAGCGAAATTCCTTATCTTGAAGCGAATCGCGACCGCATTACTATTCACTTTGCTAAAGATAAAAGAAATTGGGATCCTAAAAAAATTGTGGCACCACTTAAAGGTCGTCCAGTTTTTGTAACTTTTGATTTAGACGGCTTTGATTCAAGCTTAATGCAAGCAACAGGTACGCCAGAACCCGGTGGAATGATGTGGGAAGATGCTTTAGATATTATTCGTGAAGCTAGTAAAATTTCTACTTTTGTTGGTGCAGATGTGGTGGAATTAGCGCCGGTAAAATTATTACATTCCTGCGATTTTTTGGCAGCTAAACTATGTTACAAAATTTTATCTTACGCTTTTTGTAATAAGTAGAAACTGTTAGCTAATTTTTCTCTTGTCATTCTTGCGAAGGCGGTAATCCAGAAATTCCAAGACAAATGGATTCCCGCTTTCGTGGGAATGATGCAAGGTGCAGATTATAACAAAATAACAATTCGAAAATGATAAAAAAGAAGTCCAAAAAATTCATAATCAGCAATGTTGAAATAGCAAAAGGTGAACGCAAGCGCGTCCATATAGATGTTGGTGCGATTTATGATTTTACTGATGTTAATATACCAGTTGAAGTAGTGCGTGGTCATAAAAATGGTCCTACTCTTTTTATCTGCTCAACAATTCATGGTGATGAAATTAATGGCATTGAAATTGTTAGAAGAATTTTGGAATCTCCCGCCTTAAAAAATATTTCTGGCACATTAATTGCTATTCCAATTGTTAATATTTTTGGTTTCAATGATCGTTCACGCTATTTGCCTGATAGAAGGGATCTAAATCGCTGTTTTCCTGGAATTAAGAATGGCTCAATGACTTCACAAGTTGCTTATAAATTCATGAATGAAGTGGTAATGAAGTCTGACTACGGAATTGATTTGCATACAGGGGCGTTTAATCGCAAAAATTATCCGCAAGTAAGAGCTAATATTAGCGACATCAAAACTCTCAATTTGGCTAAAGCATTTGGTGCGCCAGTAATAATTGATTCTAATTTACGAGATGGATCTTTACGAGAAGCTGTTTCTGAACAAAAAATTCCGATGTTACTTTATGAAGGTGGTGAAGCTTTGCGTTTTGATCAATCGGTAATTGAAATTGGAGTTACGGGAATATTAAATTTCATGCGTGAAATTGGTATGGTTGAAGCGGGGGTTTGTGAAATAGTCAAAAATAAAATTTTTATTGCTCATTCAAGCTCTTGGGTAAGAGCGCCAAAAAGCGGCATTCATATTCCTCATAAAAAATTAGGAAATATTGTTAAAAAAGGCGAAACATTGGGAGAAATTTCCAATCCGTTTGGCGATCACAGATGTTTAGTAAAAGCAAGTGAGAGCGGTATTATTGTTGGCATATCTGAATTACCTATGGCTAATAAAGGCGACGCTCTTTTTCATATTGCAATGCGTCAGAATAAGGAATGTCAAGCCAGCGTTGCACAATATGATGGATTGGAAATTAATGATCCAGTTAATAGATAGTTGCTTTTTATTTGTGAGATATTATTTTGCACGCCCCTTATACTTTATCTTGATTCAACTTTTTACAGTATATCGGATCCCGCAAGTCGGGGCGCTGCTAATGTAGCGTAAAAAATAAAATATACATCACTTCATAGTTTGTTTGATGTTTTAAGTCCTGTAAATCCAAGAAAAATTAAAAATGTCAAAAGCGTCAGCAATTACTAAAAATTACGCTAAAGCTTTGTTTTTGGTAGCTAAACAAAATAATATTATTGAAAAAGTTGATGCAAATTTAGAAACTTTTAAAAAGAGTTTTACTCAAGATTTTGCTCATGAATTGCAAAATCCAGTAATTTCTAAAAGCGATTTAGTTAAAATTATGGAAGAAATCACTCAAAAATTCATTTTTGAGAATGTGGTTTCAAATTTCCTTTTTCTGCTTGCCAACAATAAAAGATTGAGCTTGTTTTTAGAGGTTCAAGAAGAATTTACTGTTTTGCTAAAAAAGCAAAAAAATATTTTAGAAGCAGAAATAATTTTTGCCAACAAAGCTGATAAAGAGCAGTTGGATCAAATAAAAGCTGTAATTGAAAAAAAATATTCTGATAAAACAATTGAAATAAAAGAAACCTTAAATCCAAAAATTTTAGGTGGATTTCAAGTTAGAATTGGCTCCAACATTGTTGATGCAAGTCTTAAAAACCAAATTTTTAGCTTAAAACAAGAGCTGATCGCAGCTAATAATTAAAATGGTGCGCCGTCATTCTCGCGAAGGTGGGAATCAAATTGCATTAACATTTCTAGATTCCTGCTTTTGCGGGAGTGGCTGAAGTGTGTTTAAAAATTTATAACAACCAAAAAATCAAAAAATTATGGAATTTAAAGTAGAAGAATTTTCTAACATCTTGCAGAAAAAAATTCAGAATTTCAGAACAGCTGCCGAACTTAAAGAAGTTGGTGAAGTTGTTAAAATTGGTGACGGAATTGCTAAAGTTTATGGTCTTGATAATATTCAAGCTGGTGAACTTGTTGAATTTGAGTCGGGTGTTAAAGGCATGGCGCTTAACCTTGAAACTGACAATGTTGGTATAGTAGTTTTTGGTGACGCTCAAACAATTAAAGAAGGTTCTGATGTTAAAAGAACTGGCAAAATTGTTGAAGTTCCAGTTGGAAAAGGTTTGCTTGGTCGTGTCATTGACTCTTTGGGAAACCCAATTGATGGCAAAGGCGCTTTAACTGATATTGAATATCGTCGTGTAGAAATCAAAGCTCCAGGAATTATTGCTCGTCAATCAGTTTCTGAACCAATGCAAACTGGTATTAAAGCAATCGACAGTTTGATTCCAATTGGTCGTGGACAAAGAGAATTAATTATTGGTGATCGCCAAACCGGTAAAACTGCTATCGTTCTTGATACATTTATCAATCAAGCTAAAGCTCACAGCGAAAACGACGATAAACAAAAATTATTCTGTATTTATGTGGCGATTGGTCAAAAAAGATCAACAGTTGCACAAATCGTAAAAACTTTAGAAGAAGCTGGCGCGATGAAATATACAGTTGTGGTTTCTGCAACTGCTTCAGAAAGTGCGGCTTTACAATTCTTCGCTCCTTACACTGGCTGTACAGTTGGTGAATATTTCCGTGATAATGGCATGCATGCATTAGTTGCTTATGATGATTTAAGTAAACATGCGGTAGCTTATCGTGAAATGTCACTTCTTCTTCGTCGCCCACCAGGACGCGAAGCTTATCCAGGAGATGTATTTTATGTTCACTCTCGTTTACTTGAGCGCGCTGCTAAAATGTCAGATGCAATGGGTGGTGGTTCTTTAACTGCACTTCCAATCATTGAAACTCAAGCTGGAGATGTATCTGCTTACATTCCAACAAATGTAATTTCAATTACTGACGGACAAATTTTCTTAGAAACAGAATTATTTTATAAAGGTATTAAACCTGCGGTAAATGTGGGGCTTTCAGTTTCTCGTGTAGGTTCTGCTGCCCAAACTAAGGCTATGAAACAAGTTGCTGGCACAATTAAGCTTGATTTGGCTCAATTTAGAGAACTTGAAGCTTTTGCTCAATTTGGCTCTGATTTAGATTTAGCAACTCAAAAATTGCTTGATAAAGGTCGTAAATTAACTGAATTGTTGAAACAAGAGCAATATACTCCAATCGCTTTGGAAGAGCAAGTTGCCTCAATATATGCCGGTGTTAAAGGTTATTTAGACAAAGTTCCAGTAAAAGAAGTTGTGGCTTTTGAAAAAGAATTTATTCGTAAATTGAAATCTCAAAGCCCAGACATTTTAGAATCAATCAAAAAAGACAAAAAAATCTCTGAAGAAGTTGAAGTGAAGCTTAAAAAAGCTATCACAGATTTCTTGGAAATCTTTTTAAATCATGCTCCAGCTACAACCTTTGACCATGCTGGTCTTAACGACAAATTATCTCATTAGTAAATTTTAAAATATGGCTAATTTAAAATCGCTAAAACTCAGAATTAAGTCGGTAAAATCGACGCAGAAAATGACTAAAGCCATGAAAATGGTTGCGGCTTCTCGTTTGAAAAAAGCTAAACAAGCAGTTGAGGCTTCAAGACCATTTGCTGAAAAAATTCAGGAAATAGTTTCTAATTTGGCTTCAAATATTGCGGTTCGTGAAAACTTAAATGAGAAATTTCCACTTTTAACTGGTAAAGGCAAAAGCGAAACTTATTTAATGGTAATTTTGTCTTCTGATCGTGGTTTATGCGGCGGCTTAAATACTGCTACTGTAAAATTGGCTAAAAATCGTATTCAAGATCTAATAGCAAGTGGTCATAGGGTTAAAATAATTTGCGTTGGTAAAAAAGCTTATGAGCAGCTAAAATCAATCTATGAAAAGAAAATCATAGATCGTGTTTTTGGAATTTTTAAGGATGTGATTGATTATAAAAGTGCTCAAGAATTATCTCAAAAAATTATTGAGCGCTATGGTAACGATGAGTTTGATGTTTGCGAAGTTATTTTTAGTAAATTCAAATCAGCAATTGCTCAAGAACAAATTTGCAGACAGATAATTCCAGCGCAAATCAAAGTTGATCCTAAGCAAGTTATTGAGTTTGAATCTCCAGTTGAATATGAGCCAAGTCAAGAAGAAATTTTAAGCGATGTTCTGCCAAGAAATTTAGCGATACAAATTTACAACAATCTTTTGGAAAATAGCGCCTCTGAACAAGGTGCCAGAATGGCGGCTATGGAGGCTGCAACTAATAATGCTTCTAAAATGATTAAAGGCTTAACTTTGGTTTATAATAGAACCAGACAGGCGAATATCACTAAAGAGCTTATCGATATTATTTCTGGGGCTAATACTGTTTAGTTAGCTTTGCTTCAAAACATCTCTACTCTCAATTGTCATTATGAGTGAAGTGAATGATCTCTTTTAGCTTAAAGATGTGGTTTCGCTTCGCTCAACATTGCAACTCATTGTCATCATGGCATGATGAGACCCAGGCATTCACCAATAACTCATCAGATAATTGTGTTAAAAAATCTCTCAACCCAAAATATTTGGTTAAATATCGACAAACCAATTGGCTATTCCTCAGCTAAAGTTGTAGCAATTGTAAAAAGAATCACTGGCGCTAAAAAAGTTGGTCATGCTGGAACTCTTGATCCTTGCGCTTCTGGCGTACTTCCCATTGCTTTAAATAAAGCTACCAAAACTTGCCAATATATTGCCGATGCTCGCAAAAAATATTTTTTTCGTATTTCTTGGGGCGAGTTTCGTGATAGCGATGATGCTGAAGGAAAGGTTGTAGAATCAAGTTTGGCAAGGCCAAATACCGCAAGTTTAATTTTTGCATTACCAAGTTTGATGGGGAAAATAAAACAAACTCCATCGCGTTTTTCAGCGATAAAAATCAATGGTGTTAGGGCTTATGATTTGGCTCGTAAAGATGTTGAATTTGAAATTAAAGAAAGAGAGGTGGAAATTTTTTCAGCAAAATTAATTTCAAATAATGAGGAATTCGGAGATTTTGAAATAGAATGTTCTAAAGGCACTTATGTTAGATCTTTTGCTCGTGATTTATGTAAAAAAACTCAAGTATGTGGATATGTGTCATGTCTTGCTAGGCTTGAAGTGGGAAAATTTTCTTATGATAAAACAATTTCACTTGCTAAGTTAAAAACCCTTGTTAATTATGGCGGTCGTTTTTTTGATGGCTCGCTGCTTTCTTTGCACGATGTCTTAGATTTCATGATTGAAATCAAGTTAGATGATCTAGATGCCTCTAGGTTCAAAAATGGTCAGATTATCACAATAGAAAATTTTATTTCAGACTATCCATCTTCAGATTTAAATCATGCGTCTTTAGAGTCGTCTTGCGTAAGTTTGGTTCGGGTTATCAATAATGGTGGGTTAATTGGTCTTGGTAAATTTGAAAAAAATTTATTAAAGCCGCTTAACGTTTTTAATTAAAAGCAATAGATGAGGAATCAAGAATGTCAATTCTTACAAAATCAAAAAAAGAAGTTATAAAAGAATTTGCACAAGCTGGTGCGAAAGGTAAAGCAGATACTGGTTCAGTTGAAGTTCAAGCCGCAGTTATTACTAAACAAATCAATAACTTAACTGAACATTTAAAAGTTCACAAAAGTGATTTTTCTTCAAGAAGAGGTTTATTGATTTTAGTTAGCAGAAGAAGAAGTTTGCTTGATTATTTGAAGTCTAAGTCAGCTGAACGCTATGCAAACCTAATCAAAAAATTAGAAATCAGAAAATAGTTTAGGCTATTTACGCTATTTTTACATGTTGTCGCTTGGGCTTGTTCAAAGCCCAAGTATAATTTAATAAAAAGATGAAAATGTTTAATATTGTTAAAAAAGAAATAAACTGGAATGGCAAAACCCTTTCCTTAGAAACTGGCAAAATTGCCCGTCAAGCTGGTGGAGCTGTTGTTGCTAAATTTGGTGATACTACAATTCTTTGTGCAGTTACAGTTGCAAGTAAGGCAGCAGAAGGAGCTGATTTTTTCCCTCTTACCGTTCACTACTTAGAAAAATCTTACGCTGCTGGAAAAATTCCAGGTGGTTTCTTTAAAAGAGAAGCAAAGCCATCAGATGCTGCAACTCTCACTGCAAGATTGATTGATCGTCCGATCAGACCAATGTTTCCAGCTGGATTTTACAATGAAGTTAATGTGATTTGTACAGTTTTATCATATGATGCAAGCTGCACACCAGATGTTTTGGCTCTAATTGCTGCATCTGCTGCATTGTCAATTTCTGAAGCTCCTCTTACTGAGCCAGTTGGTGCGGCTAGAGTTGGCTTGGTTGATGGTCAATTTGTTCTTAACCCAAGTACTGAAGAGCTTAAACAAAGTTCATTAGACTTAGTTGTTGCTGGTACTAAATCTTCAGTTTTAATGGTTGAATCAGAAGCTTCTGAACTTTCAGAATCTCAAATGCTTGATGCTATTAATTTTGGTCATCAACAATTCCAACCAATTATTGATTTAATTGCAGAATTTACTGAGGCTGCTGGTAAAAAGAAAATTGAAGTTGTTAAACAAGATAATTCAGCTCTTGAAAAAGAAATTTCTGCTTTCATTGGTGACAGATTAATTTCTGCTTACAAACAACGCGAAAAGCAAGTTAGATCTGGTCTGCTTGATCAAATCAAAACAGAAGTTAAAGAAAAATTTGTTAACGAAGAAGCTGGAAATTGCAAAAATAAAATTTCGTCAATTTTCAAACATCTTGAACAAGATATCGTTCGTAACGATGTGCTTCAAAGTGGTTCAAGAATTGATGGTCGTGCTACTGATCAAGTTAGACAAATTGATATTGAGATTGGTTTATTGCCACAAGTTCATGGTTCAGCTCTTTTCACTCGTGGAGAAACTCAAGCTTTGGTTATTACCACCCTTGGCTCTTCAAAAGACGAGCAAATGATAGAAGGTTTGGATGTTATGACCAAAGATACATTCATGCTACATTACAACTTCCCTCCATATTCAGTTGGTGAAACTGGTCAGTTAAAACCACCTGGAAGAAGAGAAATTGGTCATGGTAAATTAGCTTGGAGAGCAATTAACCCCGTTTTCCCAAGAAACAATGAAAGCTTTTCTTATGTAACTAGAGTTGTTTCGGAAATTACTGAATCAAACGGCTCTTCTTCAATGGCAACAGTTTGCGGTACTTCTCTATCGCTTATGGATGCTGGCGTTCCAATTAAAGAGCCAGTTTCTGGCATTGCTATGGGACTTATCAAAGAAGGCGACAAATTCGTTATTCTTTCTGATATTATGGGTGATGAGGATCATCTTGGTGATATGGATTTCAAAGTTGCTGGTACTAAAAATGGTATCACTTCCTTACAAATGGATATCAAAATTAATGGTATTAGTTCTGAAATTATGCAAAAAGCCCTTGAGCAAGCTCACGGTGGCAGAATACATATTTTGGAAAAAATGGTTGCAGTTATGTCAACCCCAAGAACTGAGTTGAATGTTAATGTGCCAAAAGTTGAAACAATGAATATTTCTCCAAAGAAAATTCGTGAAGTAATTGGTTCTCGTGGTAAAGTTATTAAAGAAATCTGTGCTGTTGCTGGTGTGGTTATGGATGTTGATGATGACGGTACCGTTAAAATCAGCTCTAATAGCAACGAAGCTATTAAAAAAGCTATGGCAATGGTTAACGAAATTATTTTCGAACCTGAGGTTGGTGATATTTATGAAGGTCCAGTTGTAAAAGTTATTGATGCTGGTGCTTTCGTTAGCATTTCTAACAATCGTGATGGTTTCGTTCATATTTCTGAACTTGCAGAATATCGTGTTGATTTCGTTGAAGATGTTATCAATGAAGGCGATATTGTAAAAGTGAAAGTTATTGGTTTTGACAAAAAAGGTCGTCCAAAACTTAGCTACCGTTGTGTTGATCAAAAAACTGGCGAAGACATTTCTGCCACTTTAGCGGTTAGACCTCAAATGGATGACAGAGATGATCGTTCAGAAAGAGGAGAGCGTTCTGACAGAGGAAGTTCTGATAGAAGAAGCAGCTCTAGAGATAGAGATGATCGTGGCTCTGATAGAAGATCTTCTGATAGAAGAGATGACAGAAGAGACGATCGCAGTTCTGACAGAAATGCTGAACCTAAAAAACGCCGTGGTTTCTTCGGTTAGTTTTTAATTCATAGTTTAATATTTAAGGCGGGCTTTATGCCCGCTTTTTTTGTACCTACTTTAAAAGTTTACATGCCAATAGCCAAAATAAAACTTGAGGAAATGATTAAAAATTCTTTCCCAAATGCTCAAATTGAGGTGATATCCTTAGTTGACGACGATAATCATTATAGTGTAAAAATAATTGATAAAATTTTTACTGGAAAAACAAGAATAGAACAGCATAAGATGGTAAATATCGCTCTTAAAGAAATTCTTGGCGACGTACTTCACGCAATGCAATTAAAGACATCCGCTTCATAATTAAAAAATAAACTCATCATGTCAGTTTTAGAAAAAATTCAAGAAACCATCGATAATAATTCTGTAGTACTTTACATGAAAGGCAACAAAGACATGCCTCAATGTGGATTTTCTGCTACAGTTTCGCATATTTTAAATCAGCTTGGCGCTGATTTTTTAGATGTTGATATACTTCGCGATCCTGAAGTTAGGCAAGGAATCAAAGAATATTCTGATTGGCCAACAATTCCTCAGCTTTATGTTAAGGGTGAATTTATTGGTGGATGTGATATTGTAAAAGAAATGTTTCAATCAGGAGAGTTGCAAGAGTTGTTAAAAAACAAAGGCATAATTTAATTTATGTCAGACTTAGCAATTGAAATAAAAAACCTCAGCAAAACCTATCAGAAAACTTCGAAATCTTCAGCTAAAGAAGCTCTTAAATCAATTAATCTTGAAGTTAAAAAAGGTTCTTTCTTTGGGCTTTTGGGTCCAAATGGTGCTGGCAAATCAACCATAATAAACATTCTTGCTGGATTGGTTAATAAAACCTCTGGTCAGGTAAAAATTGCTGGAATTGATATTGACCAAAATCAACAGCTGGCAAAATTTAAAATTGGCATTGTGCCGCAAGAGCTGGTGATTGATCCATTTTTTAATGTGAGAGAAACATTGGAAATTTATGCTGGCTATTATGGCATTAGAAAAGCTGATCGTCGAACTGATGAAATTATTTCAGCTTTAGGTTTGAAAGATAAAAGCAAGTCAAAGCCCAGAAGTCTTTCTGGTGGCATGAGGCGTCGTCTTTTAGTTGCTAAGGCATTAGTGCATAATCCAGAAGTTTTGGTGTTAGATGAACCAACAGCAGGAGTTGATGTTGAATTGCGCAATCAACTTTGGGAATATGTAAAAAATTTAAATAAATCGGGCACTACAATTCTGCTTACAACTCATTATCTTGAAGAGGCGGAAGAGTTGTGTGATGAGATTGCCATTATTAATCATGGGCAAGTAATTGCTCACGATCGTAAAGAAAATTTGATGCAATTAATGAATAGTAAAGAGTTGATTATTAACTGTGATAATCCTGAAAAAGTTTCTGAATTATTAGTTGATTTTAACACTAAATTTTTAGCAAAAGATAAAATTTCTATTACCTACGATCCAACTAAGATCTCGGTAGATAAGATTTTTGCAACTCTTTCAAGTAATCAAATTAAAATTAAAGATATTTTAACTAATCAGCCAGATTTAGAGGAAGTTTTTAAGCATTTAGTTAAATCGAATTAGTATTCTGGGCGCCTCTAAAAATCCACCCCCCAATCTCAACTCCGCTCTAAATCCAAAGCTCTACTCTCCAAACCCTTGATTTATCTGCATTTGCAAGAAATTATAGCATACTAAGCTACAACCAGAAAAACCACAAAAAAACATCAAATTTATTGCTAAATTAAGCGATAAAATAAGGCTTCCTGCAACTGAATTTTTTATTCAGAAATTCAAAATCAAAAAAATCTCTGGAATCAAATTTGCTTGTAAGTTTGGATTTTTAGAGGTTGCCATTAGTGAACAAAGCCTTCAATCTTCAAGTTGCGGGAAAATTGCTTGGGCATTCAGATACTATAGAACTACAGAAAGATATTCTCATTTAATTAATTCAACTCTAAAAGAAGCGACTGAATATTTTTGGGGATAAAGTGGGGAAAATGTGAGTAATTAGAGCGGTTTGTGTGATCAAATTCAAGGCAAAAAATACTCGCCATCTAAGCACCTATGTTTCAAGGGAGAAGACGACGAGCATAATAAAAACATTTTAATTTGATTAAAAACAAATAGCCAAACTTTAAATAATACCAATTATCAAATTTAACTATACATACTAAAAACCACAATTTACAATTCTTAATTTAACCTAAAATAAAGAATTTATGGCAAGAACAACCTCAGCAATTAGTGATAAATTATTAGAAAAATGTCAAATCACTTTAAAGCAACAA
>CAMDRL010000009.1 GCA_945906835.1 Rickettsia typhi | reverse complement strand
CTTGAAGATTGAGGTTGAAAGCAAACCTAATGATTTGGATGAGATGGATCGCAAAATTATTCAATTAAAAATTGAAGCGGAGGCTTTGAAAAAAGAAGATGATAAGGCTTCAAAAGATCGTTTAGAAAATTTGAAAAAAGAGCTTAAAGAAATTGAGAAAAAATCGGCTGAACTTACTTCTTTATGGAAGGCTGAAAAAAATAAATTAAGTAAAATTAATGAGCTTAAAGGAAAAATTGAACAAGCGAAATATGAATTAGAAGTGGCGCAAAGAGAAGGTAATTTAGCTAAAGCTGGTGAAATCAGTTATGGTACAATTCCAACTTTACAAAAAGAATTGATGGTTTTTGAAGAACAAACTTCACAGAAGATGATGCGTGAATCAGTTAGTGAAGATGATATTGGGGCAATAATTGCTAAGATTACAGGAATTCCTGTGGATAAAATTTTATCTGGTGAGAAAGAAAAATTATTGAAGATGGAAGATTTTTTGCGCAACAGAGTTGTGGGGCAGGAAGAGGCTTTGCAAGCTGTGAGCAATGCGGTTAGAAGATCAAGAGCTGGTTTGCAAGATGTTAATCGTCCAATTGGTTCATTTTTATTTTTAGGTCCAACAGGAGTTGGAAAAACTGAACTTTGTAAAGCTTTAGCAGAATTTATTTTTGATGATGAAAGTGCAATTTTGCGGGTTGATATGAGTGAATTTATGGAAAAACATTCAGTTGCCAGATTAATTGGTGCACCTCCGGGGTATGTTGGGTTTGAGCAAGGTGGAGTTTTAACTGAAGCTGTGCGTCGTCGCCCTTATCAAGTTATTTTATTTGATGAAGTTGAGAAAGCTCATAGTGATGTTTTTAATATTTTACTTCAAGTGTTAGATGATGGAAGGTTAACAGACGGGCAGGGGCGTGTGGTGAATTTCACTAATACTTTGATTATTTTGACTTCAAATTTGGGTTCGCATGTTTTAAGCGAAATGGCTGAAGGTAAAGAAAAAAAAGATGTGGTTTTTGATAAAGTTATGGAGGTGGTTCGTGGACATTTTCGTCCTGAATTTCTTAATCGTTTAGATGAGATAATATTGTTCAACAACTTGAGCCGCAAGAATATGGAAAATATTGTTGTGGTGCAATTTGCCAGATTGGCGAAGAGATTGATTATTAGGAATATTAAACTTGATCTTGATAAAACTGCACAGAATTATTTGGCTGAAAAGGGTTATGATGCGCTTTATGGGGCAAGGCCTTTGAAGAGATTGATTCAAAGAGAGATTGAGAATATTTTGGCGGAGAAGATTTTGCGTGGGGAAATTTTGGATGGGCAGAAGGTTGAGTTGGTTGCGAATGGTGGTGTTTTGGGGTTTGTTGTTTCTTAGATAAATACCAAATGCATTAATTTACCGCTCCTAACCCCTCCTTATCAAGGAGGGGGATGCTTGAGCACCGAACTCGCAGCAGTTCCCCTCCTTGATAAGGAGGGGTTAGGGGCGTTAGATACAACAAACTCGGTCTTACAATTAATAACTCAAAAACTTCCCAACCGGCTTCTCAATAGTCTCAAACTTACTTTTCCCAACTTTCAAAACCGCTAAATTCCTTTGCACCAAACCGTTTGGCAAATATCTAAATAATCCATCAATTCCTTCAAAGCCATTATTCTTCGAATTCGTATAAGATATAAAATCCTCAAACCCAATTTCCTGATTTCTCTTTCTATTTATCAACTCAGAAATTGCAGTCACGCAATCATAAGCAATTGATGAAATTCTTGGCGGAAATTTATTGAAAATTTGGTAATAATTTTTCTCAAAATTACGGAACTTATCATTTTCTGGCGCAGCAAACCAAGATCCTACAAGGTTTTCATCATTAAGAGTGGAAATATCATCCCATTGACTTGTGCCAATTATCTGAAAATCTCTTTCGTCAGTGTTATATTTTTTAATTGCCGCAACAATTTTTGATAAATTTTTTCCAGATTCTGGAATCATAATAACTTGCGGATAAGAGCGATCAGACTCTTTCACCAAATCATCTTTTTTTAATTTGCCACCTTTGCCTTCAGCAAATTTTGACTCTATTGAAAAAGACTTAACAACTCTTTCTGCTGCCTTTTCAAGTCCATTATTATTGGTTTGATAAAGTTCTGAAACAATAAAATTACCATCTTTTGCTTTCACCATTGTTTTAAGAAGTTTGGCAATTGTAATGCCATATTGGTTATTTGGCGCAATGATGGCAAAATTAATTTTTTCTTGATCTAAAACATAAGTGGTAATTTTTTCAATTTCACTTTCAGGCAATAAACCAGCTAAAAAAATTCCACTTTTATTGGTGGTTTTTTTAATCAATTCTTGGTTATTAGAAAAAGAAATTACAGTGATCTGATTTTTTTCAACATCAGCTGCAATAGCTTTTACTGATTGACTAAATACTGGCCCAATTACAACTTTTATTCCCTTATCTACAATTTCTTTAAAGGCTTTTGCAGTGTCTTGTGGATTGTCTTTACTATCAATCAAAACAAGCTCTATATTATTATTAGGATCATTTTCAAAAAGAGATAAAGTTGCAGCGTTAAAAAGATGCCAGCCTAAATCTTTGTTCTTGCCAGAGAATGGTAAAAACAAAGCAACTTTGATTTTCTTTTTATTATATTTTAATGTTTCTAAATCACGCGATTCAATGTTGGTTTGGTAATTCAGCTTTGGAGTTGGGGTGGTTTTTACTGGTTCAGTTCTTGCAATAATGTCACCTAAGTTATTCAAAGATTGACAGCTAGAAACGAAAACCACTAAAAGAAGTATAATAAAATTTTTAAATAAGTTTTTCATGTAATGTTATGTTTGTTTATGTGTAAAAATTAATTAATCCTTTGTTATTATTATTGTCCATGTCATTCCCGCGAAGGCGGGAATCCAGAATTTACCTTGCTAAATGGATTCCCGCCTTCGTGGGAATTACAGAAGGGAGCAGTTAATCTAAAAACCAAAAATATGCAAGATTTTTCCCTTAATAATTTGCAATCAAAGCCGGAAGTTGCGCTTTATATTGTGGCAACGCCAATTGGCAATTTGCGTGACATAACTTTTCGAGCTTTGGAAGTTTTACAAAATGCTGATTACATAGTTTGTGAAGACACAAGAGTAACAGCAAAATTACTCAGACATTATGAAATTAAAGATAAAAAATTTATTATCTATAATGATTATGGTGACGAAAAAACTCGCGAGAAAATTCTAAATTTATTAATTCAAGGCAGCGTTGTGGCTTTGGTGAGTGACGCGGGAACGCCTTTAATTTCAGATCCCGGATATAAGTTGGTTCGATATATCAAAAAATATAATCAAAAAGTTATTCCAATTCCGGGTGCTTCTTCAGTAATTTCCGCTCTTTGCGCCAGCGGACTTGCTTGTGATAACTTTTTATTTTTAGGATTTTTACCAACAACAAAAATTCAGAGAATAAATTTACTTAAATCTCTACCAAAAAATTTTACTGCGATATTTTTTGAATCGGCAAATCGCGTTATTGCAACTTTAGAAAATATTGCTGAAACGCTTGGAAATAGAGATGTGGTGATTGCTAAAGAATTAACAAAAATTCATGAAGAAATTATTTCTGATAAGGCAAAAAACTTAAGTGATTTTTTTGCGCAAAATCCTCAAAAATTGCGAGGAGAATTTGTAATTATTATTGAGAAAGCTGATAAAAGTGAAAAAACTTTAGAAAAAGATGAGTTGATTGTAGAAATTAAAAATGCCATTGCAGCTGGTTTTAGCATTAAAGAATTGTCGCAAAATTTAGCTGAAATTTATGATTTAAATAAAAAAGAAGTTTATCAATTGGCTTTGCAAATTCAAAATTCATAAAAATAGCTAATATTATTATGGCTTTTTTTGTTATTCCCCACAAAGGCAGGAATCCAGAGTGAGTCTGTAAATGGAACCCCGCCTTCGCGGGGATGACAGGGTGGAGGTGGGATAACAAGGGTTGAAAATGGTAAAGGTAGTAAAAAATGACGAGGGAAAAATATGAAAAAGAAAACTCACCAATTCGGAATTTTAGCGGAAAAAATTGTTTTATGGTTTTTGCGTTGCAAAGGTTATGAAATATTATTTTGGCGTTACAAAACTTATTTTGGCGAGATTGATATTATTGCCAAGAAGGGAAAATTAATTGCCTTTATTGAAGTTAAGGCAAGAAAAACTGTCGTGTCGATAGAAGAAATTTTGCAACCAAAACAAGTTTCTCGCATCAAAAAAGCCGCAGAGTTTTTTTTAATGAAACATCCACAATTTCGTAAATGTGATTTGCGTTTTGATTTTGTGATTGTGAATAGGTTTTTTGTTTTAAAGCATTTTAAGGGGTTTTGGTAAATCATAAATCACCTCTCATTTGCCTTCGCTAAAGCTGCGGCGGATGATTCACCCTCTTTTTCAAAGAGGATTAAAAGCCTTCTTTGAAAAAGGAGGTGACCAATTTTAATGCAATTGGTTGGAGGATTTATTTGCCTTGTTAACAATATCTATTCAATCTGGTTGAAATTTAGTTGAGCGGTTATAATTTGCCCAGTATCGTATATTTCTTAATAGATTTTTCGATAAATCTCTTTGTAAATTTATTTTTTTAACAACCCAATAATCAACTGTGAAGCCATCAAAAAATCAAACAGCAGCGAATAATTTCGATAAGCTATTTCGTATTAACGACCAAATCAAAGCTCCTGAAGTTAGGGTAATTGATCATGAAGGTAAAATGGTTGGCGTTATACCAACTTCTGAGGCAATAAAAATGTCTCAAGATGTTGGTTTAGACTTGATAGAAGTTTCTCCAAATGTCACGCCACCAGTTTGTAAAATCAGCAATTTTGGTAAGATGAGATATGAGTTACAAAAAAAAGCTTCAGATGCCAAGAAAAAACAAAAAGTTGTTGAAACCAAAGAAGTCAAGATGTCATTCAATATTGGTAAAGGTGATTATGATGTTAAAATCAAACATACACATAAATTTATAGAAAAAGGTCATAAGGTAAAAATTAGCATCAGAATGAAAGGTAGAGAAATTACCCATGTGGAAATTGCTAAAGAGATGATGAATAATATTGTAAAAGACACCGAAGAATTTGCCAAGCCAGAAGTTGGTCCAAGGCTAGAAGGTATGCAAATGATAGTAGTTCTTATTAAAAAATAAAACCCCCGAAAAATGGACGACTTAGATAAAATAATCAGTAGAATGATTGAGCTTTCTAATGATGAAACTCAAACAGACAATTTTAATGTTAAAGAATTTCAAAAATTTGCCACAGATTTTTATACAAAAAATAGCGGCATAGATTTTTTGAATTATTTTACAGATGAGTTCTATGGAATTGCTAAATTAAGTTTTAACTTTTTAACAGAAAAAAAACCTGGTGAATTCAAGATCCGTATTTCCAATCCAAAAAAAGAAGTAGAAGGCTTTGATTCTTTCCGTACTTTTATTGACATAGTTAACGATGATAGGCCGTTCTTGATTGATTCAATTGTGGCATTTTTAGATAAGTTGGATGTGAATATTGTAAATGTTGTTCATCCAATTTATTCAGTAATTCGTGATAAAAATGGTAAGTTAATATCAATTTCTGATGCTGAGAGCTCAAGAAAAGAGTCTGTTATTCAGTTCCACATGGATAGAGTTCTTTCGCCTGTTGCAATTGAATATTTAATAACGGAAATTTCTAAAATTCTTGAGACAGTCAATCTAGTAGTTGGCGATTGGAGCGATATGATCGATATGCTCAAAAAGTCACAATCTCAAATTGAAAATGCTAAATCTCTTAAAAAAAGCGCGGTAGAAATAAGCGAAATCAAAGACTTTATTTCATGGCTTATTGATGGAAACTTTATCTTTCTTGGAGCTAAAGAGTTTGATATAGAAGAAGTTAAAAAAGGCGAATATAAACTTAAAGAAGATGGTAAATTAGGTATTGGTGTTTTCAGATCTAAATATGAAGAATTTCAGCCAAAGGTTGCCAATTCTTCTTTTGAGGAAGTTTCTGATTCAGTTGCCCATCCATTCGTGATAGAGATTTTAAAATCTCGTTATAAATCAAATATTCACAGACTTAGAAATGCTGAAAGAATAAGAATTCAGAAAATTTCTAAAGATGGAAATATAATTGGAGAATATAGATTCATCGGTCTTTTTACCTCATCTGCTTATGATCAAAGTTCTAGCTTGATTCCTTTGGTTAAGAACAAAATTTCTCAAGTTATTTCTGATTCTGGATTTCTTAAAGGTAGTCATGATTACAAAGATTTAATTTCTATTTTAGAATCTTATCCAAGAGATGAATTATTCCAAATTAGCGCAGAAGATTTACTGAGAATTTCTACTAAAATTGTGGCAATTTGTGGCAGATCTCAAGTTAAATTTTTTGTTCGTAAAGATAAATTTAGTCGCTTCGTTAGCTGTTTGGTTTATATGCCAAGAGAGCGCAGTAACTCTGAGTTTAGAGATAGAATAAAATCATATCTATCTACAGTTTATAACGGATTGGTTTCTGATTCTTTTATACAGATCACTGAATCAAATCTTGTTAGATTTCATATCATAATTAGAACTGAAAATGTAATTCCAAAAGTTGATGAAGGAAGAGTTGAGCGTGAGATTAACAGAATAACTAAAATATGGAAAGATGATTTTAAAGATGTTTTAACCGCAAGGTACGAGCATGAAGATCAAGCATTTTTATATGAAAAATATAAAAACTCTTTTTCTGTGAGTTACATGAATAGATTTGATGCTAGAAGAGCCTCAATTGATGCTGGAATAATTGAAAATTGTGTGAAAAAACAGTCAATTTCATTCTATCTTTACAAGTCAGATAATTTCCTTGTTGATAATTTAAGTGAGTTAAAAATTTACAACTTACATAAGGAATTGGTTCTTTCAGAAATAATGCCAATTTTGGAAAGTTTTGGTTTTAACATAATTAAAGAATATACCTATGAAGTAACTCTGTTGAGTATGCAGAAGGTTTATATTCATTACTTTAATCTGAATTTATGCAAAACTAAAAATATTTTCTCAGCAAGAACTAAAGGTAATTTTGAAAAACTTATTACTTTAATCTCTCAAGGAGTTGCAGAAGTTGGACCTTTGAACAAGTTGATAGTTTCTGTAGAATTAAGCTGGAAGCATATTTGTATGGTTACCGCTTATGTGAAATATTTACATCAAATAGGGTTCAGATATAGCCAAGCTCAAATTTCAGATGCTTTATTTAACAATCGCGACATCACAAGATTTATTGCTGAGTTGTTTGAAACCAAGTTCAATCCAGAGATAGAAGTTTCTTTTGAAGAAAGAAAGAAAATGGTGCAAAAAGTTGAAAATAAAATTGAAGCTGAATTGGTTAAAGTTACTGATGTGGCAAGTGATGCCATCATTAGAAAAGTTCTTAATGTTATCAAAGCAACTCTTCGTACAAATTTTTATCAAATAAATGAAGATAAAGCGACCACAAATATCATAGATGTTGGTTATAAGGGTTATATCTCATTTAAAATTGACAGTAGCAAAGTTTCTGATTTGCCATTGCCATTGCCATATGCTGAAATTTTTGTTTATTCAGCGAAGGTTGAAGCTATTCACTTGCGCGGTGGTAAAGTTGCTCGTGGTGGTTTGCGTTGGTCAGATCGTCACGATGATTTTCGTACTGAAGTTTTAGGTTTGATGAAAGCTCAAATGACTAAAAACGCAGTTATTGTACCAGTTGGTTCAAAAGGGGGATTTATTGTAAAAAATTCTGCTAAAGGTTTAAGTCGTGAAGAAGTGCAACAAGAGGGTATTGAATGCTATAAAACATTCTTAAGAGGTGCTTTAGATATTACTGACAATGTAGTTAATGGAGAAGTGCAACATGCGGATTGCGTTTCTTATGACGCAGCTGATCCTTATTTAGTTGTTGCCGCCGATAAAGGTACTGCAACTTTCTCTGATATCGCTAACTCAATTTCTCAAGAATATAATTTCTGGTTAGGCGATGCGTTCGCTTCTGGTGGCTCTGTAGGATATGACCATAAAAAAATGGGCATTACTGCAAAAGGTGCTTGGATTTCTGTGCGCAGACATTTTCAAGAAGCTGGCTTAGATATTCAATCTCAAGATTTTACTTGTGTTGGTATTGGAGATTTGGCGGGGGATGTATTTGGAAATGGCATGCTTTTATCTAAACATATTAAGTTAGTAGCTGCATTTAATCATATGCATATTTTTCTTGACCCAAATCCTGACGCGGCAAAATCATTCAAAGAAAGAGAGCGCATGTTTAATTTGCCTCGTTCATCTTGGGCTGATTATAGCAAAGATTTGATTTCTGAAGGTGGTGGAATTTTTGAAAAAACTGCTAAATCAATAAAAATTTCTCAGCAAGTTAAAGCTGTTTTAGGGATTGAAGAAGATGAACTTTCTCCAAAAGATTTAATAGGTGCCATATTAAAAGCTCCGGTTGATCTGTTGTGGAATGGCGGTATTGGAACTTATGTCAAAGCCAGCTCTGAAGCCAATCAAGAAGTTGGTGATCGCGCTAATGATGAAGTTAGAATCAATGGTAATGATTTAAGATGTAAGGTAATAGGTGAGGGCGGTAATCTTGGTTTTACCCAAAAAGGTAGAATTGAATTTGCTTTGAACAGCGGATCTGTAAATACTGATGCCATGGATAACTCCGCTGGTGTTGATTGTTCGGATCACGAAGTTAACATTAAAATTGCGCTTACTCAAGCTTTACGCAGCAATAAAATCACTTTAGAGAAAAGAAATAAAGTTCTTGAGTTAATGACTGATGATGTCGCTAATTTAGTTCTTTCCGATAATAGATTACAAACTCAAGCTATTTCAATTGCTTCTTCTCAAGGCGCTTTAAGCCTTGGTGATCAATCTCAATTTTTAAATAAATTAGAAAAATCTGGCTTGTTAAATCGTAAAATTGAGTTTTTGCCTTCTCAAAGCGAAATAGAAAAAAGACAAGCCAGCAATATTGGTTTAACCAGACCAGAGCTTTGCGTAATGTTAGCTTATGCCAAAATGGATGTTTACAATAATCTTGTTACATCAAATTTGGTTAAAGATAAATATTTTGTGTCTGAATTATTTTCTTATTTCCCACAAGAAATGCAGAAAAATTTTGTTCACGAAATTGAAAATCATCAATTAAGAAATGAAATTATCGCAACTCAAATTACCAATTTTATTATCAATAGAACTGGCGTTACCTTGGTAAATCAGATTTCTCAAGATAGTGGTTTTGGTATTGTTGATGTTGTTAAAAATATGATTATAGCCTGCGATTCTTTCGGTCTAAGAGATGTTTGGGAAGAGATTGAAAGTTTGGATGGCAAAGTTTCTCATGCTATTCAGGCGCAGATGTTTTTGAATTCTAATAAATTATTAGAAAGATCGGCAATCTGGCTGCTTAAAAACACTTCTAAATCAAAAGACAGTATTACAAAAAGTGTAGGAAGATTTAAGAAAATTGCTGATAGTCTATCAGGAGTTTTAGTTAATGTTTTAGCACAAGCATCTAAAGAATCTTTTGAAAGAAAAGTAGAAAGATATTGCTTAAATAATGTTGATCGTAAATTGGCAGTTAAAGTTGCTGGAATGGATCCTTTAGCTTCAACATTTGACATTGCTGAAATTTCTACTGAATCAAAATTTGATATTGAAACTATTGCTAAAATTTATTTTGCAGTGGGAACTAGATTCTCTTTAAAATGGTTACGCAGCAAGGTTTCTAGAATGTCTTATGATAATCAATGGCAAAGGCTTTCAAGCAAAACTATTTTGGAAGATCTTTATTCTTATCAAATGAGAATTGCTAAAGCTATCGTTGATTTTAGCTGTAACGATTCAAAGGTTTGTGAATCAACTTCAATAGAAGCTTGGATTAAGAGTGTAGATTTCTTAGTTCAAAGATTTGATGATTTTATTTCTAATCTAAAATCAAATTCAAATCCAGATATATCAGTTTTTGTTGTAGCTTTAAATCGTTTAAAGCCTTTAGTTAACTAGTTTTAAACTTTACTTGTGACGAAATGGACTCCGCGTACTAAGTAAAGTTTAAAATCTATTGATAAGGATGATCTAAATTCTATTTAAGCGGTCGTGGCGGAACGGTATACGCGCAACGTTGAGGTCGTTGTGGGGTAAAACCCGTGGAAGTTCAAATCTTCTCGACCGCACCATTTTTAGCATTGCTGTCATGTTAAGCGTAGTGAAACATCTCATGAGACTACAAGAGATTCTTCGCTTAGTTTTGGATGACAATAAAACAGAATGATAATGAAAATTGTAAATATTTAAAATATGAAATTATTAGTTCTTAAAGAAAATTCTCTAAACGAAAATCGTGTAGCACTTACTCCTGAAATAGTTTCTAAATATAAAAAACTTTCTGTTGAAATTTTTGTTGAAAAAAATGCTGGTGAAAAATCAGCAATTTCTGATGATCTTTATGAAAAACAAGGCGCAGTAATTGTTTCCAACATCAATAAAATTCTGCCTGAAATAGATATTATAATTTCCGTACAAAGAAACGAAATTGATTTTTCAAAAGTTAAAAAAGGCGTTATTTTTATTGCTCTTTTAAATCCATATTTTCAAAAAGAAAAAATAGAAGCTTTAGCCAAAGCTGATATTTCTGCTTTTTCTTTAGAGTTACTTCCGCGCACCAGTCGTGCTCAAGCAATGGATGTTTTGTCATCACAAAGCAACTTAGCTGGATATCGTGCTGTTATTGATGCAGTGTATGAATTGCCAAAAGCGGTACCAATGATGATGACTGCCGCTGGAACTATTGCTGCGGCAAAATTTATGATTTTAGGTGCCGGCGTTGCTGGACTTCAAGCCATTGCAACTGCTAAAAGATTGGGTGGAATTGTTTGCGCTTTTGATGTGCGCGCTGCTGCTAAAGAGCAAGTTCAAAGCTTAGGTGCAAAATTTATTGAAGTAAAATCTGATGAAAAAGCAGATGGAGTTTATGCTAAAGAAATGAGTGAAGATTATAAAAAGCGTCAAGAGCAATTGCTTATCGATACTATTAAAAATCAAGATGTAGTAATTGCGACCGCCTTAATTCCTGGGAAAAAAGCTCCAACCTTAATTACCGAAGAAATGGTTAAAGCTATGAAAAATGGCTCAATAATTATTGATTTAGCTGCTGTAAATGGTGGAAATTGCGCCTTAACTCAAGTTGAAAAAATAGTTGAAGTTAATGGTGTAAAAATTATTGGTTATGAAAATTTTCCAAGTCGTGTTTCTGCTGACGCAAGCAAACTTTTGTCTAAAAATATTTTGAACTTTTTTGAGTTATTCGTGAACAAAGAAAATAATTCAATGAATATTAATCTTGAAGATGATCTTGTAAAAGCAACTCTGGTTTCTCATCAGGGAGTTGTGACATTTAGGGTGGCTGTTTCTTAATATTTGAAATGTTTTAGCTTCATGACTCCCGCAACAAGTGTGGGGTAGCAAATTGGAGTACGATTTTGATATTGTCACCCCGCACTTGTTGCGGTGTCCATGAAGCTAATTTAATCAATCATAATTTTTTATATTCATGGTCGCTGAAAAAAAACATGACAACTCATATGAGTCAGAGTTTGGGATTGACCAAAATGTCAAAAACAGAATTCTTAACTCATTAGAAAATGACCTTCATAGCCAAGTAAAAAAGCTATTCCTAGAACTTCACCCCGCTGATCAAGCCGACCTTTTTTCAGCTCTTAATTTTGAACAAAGATCTAAATTAATTGCAATTGTTGCAGCTGACATTGACCCAGAAATTTTAGCTTACTTAGATGACGATTTAAAAAGCGAAACCATTGAATTTTTAGGAAGTAAAAATAGCGCGAAAGCTATTGATCAGCTTGAAATTGATGACGCGGTTCAAGTTATTGAAACTCTTGAAAGCGAAGGAATTAGCGACATTCTTGATCATATTTCTAAGGAAAAAAGAGATAAAATTGAAGAAGCGTTATCTTATCCAGAAAATTCAGTTGGTCGTTTGATGCAGAAGAATTTTGTTGCTGTTAAAAAAGATTGGAGTGTTGCGCAGGCTACTTATTACTTACAAAATTCATCAGATCTTCCTGAAGATTTTAATAATATTGTAATTATTGATGATGATTTTCGTCCAACTTCTGAAGTTAAAATTAGCGATATTTTAAAGAATAAGAAACAAATTGTGATGTCAGAAATTATGTCGCAAGAAGAAATAAAAAGCTTATCATCTTCCATGGACAAAGAAGAGGCGGCGCAAATTTTTAGTAAATATTCTTTGAGCTATGCTCCTGTAGTTGATGAAAAAGGGATTTTAGTTGGCGTAGTTTATGCCAATGATGTGATTGATATTTTGCAAGAAGCAGCTGAAGAAGATATTTTATTGCTTGGTGGTGTTAATGACAGTAACTTACATTCATCTTCTTTTACAACCGCCAGATCAAGGGCTCCATGGCTTTTAGCAAGTCTTTTTACAAGCTCACTTGCGGTTAGTATTATTGCAATTTTTTCGAATGAGATTCAAAAAATTGTTGCTCTTGCAGTGTTATTACCAATTGTGGCATCTTTGGCTGGAAACTCTGGTACTCAAGCTCTAACGGTTTTAGTCAGAGCAATTGCTACGAATGAAATCAGTAATATTGGTGCAGTAAAAATTTTAATAAAGGAAGCGGCGGTTGGTTCTTTAAACGGTTTAATATTATCTTCTTTGGCGGCAATAGTTTGTTATTTATGGCAACATGATTTGTATTTAAGCTTAGTTTTTGCTGTGGCAATCTTGGGAACTCAAATTATTGGTGGGTTCTTTGGAGCCGCCATTCCATTGATGTTGCACAAGTTTAAATTTGATCCAGCAATTTCATCGGGAGTATTTCTAATCACAATAACTGATACATTTTCTTTCCTTGTGTTTCTTGGTCTTGCAGCTTTATTGTTTTAATCAGATTAATTCGTCATCCTTGATCCAATTGTGGATCGAGGATCTCATGAGTTTTATCTTCCAAGTTTAAAAATCATTAGATCCTAGAGTCCTAAGGATTCAAGGATGACGATGCTAAATATAATTACTAAAAATCTTAATAAAAAATTGCAGATTATTTTTTTCAATTGTTAAATCAAAATTGTTAAAGCTTTTTCCAAATTTGAATCTTGTAAAATGAAATCAACAAAAAAATCTAAAACATCTGATATGTCTTTAAAAATCAATATTCCACAACTTGAGCTTCTTAAACCTAGAATAACAATTTTTGGTGTTGGAGGAGCTGGCGGAAATGCTATTAACAACATGATTCGCTCTGACTTGGAAGGTGTTGAATTCATCGCAGCTAATACTGATGCGCAAGCTTTAGCAAATTCTTTAGCACCAAATCGTATTCAACTTGGAGTTACAACTACCAGAGGTTTGGGCGCTGGTTCTTTTCCAGAAAGAGGTCGCGCGGCAGCTGAAGAAAATATTGAAGAAATTGAAAAATTTTTAGAAGGTAGCAACATGGTTTTCATTGCTGCTGGAATGGGTGGTGGTACCGGTACTGGTGGTGCGCCAGTAATTGCAAAATTAGCTAGAGAAAGAGATGTTTTAACAGTTGGTGTGGTTACAAAACCTTTCCATTTCGAAGGTAAATATCGAATGGAAACAGCTCAGCAAGGTATCGAAGAATTAAAAAAATATGTTGATACTTTAATCATTATTCCAAATCAAAATCTTTTCAGAATTGCTAATGAGCAAACAACTTTTGAATCGGCCTTTAAAATGGCAGATGATGTTTTGCATGCTGGAGTGCGTGGCATTACAGATCTTATCACCATGCCTGGATTGGTGAATTTGGACTTCGCTGACATCAGAACCATCATGACCAAGATGGGTAAAGCCATGATGGGAACTGGAGAAGCTGAAGGAGAAAATCGCGCAGTTATTGCTTGCGAAGCTGCTATTTCTAATCCATTGCTTGATGATATTTCAATTAAAGGCGCAAAAGGTGTATTGGTAAATATGACTGGTGGCCCTGATATGACTCTGTTTGAAGCTGATTTAGCGGTGAATACAATTAAAAAAGAAGTTGATCCAAATGCTAATATTATTTTTGGTTCAGCTTTCAATGAAAATATGAAAGGTAAAATCAGAATCTCAGTTGTGGCAACTGGTATTGATGTTGATGACATCAAAAGAAATGCTTCAAGACCTCAAGAACATGAACCAAATAGGTTTAAGATTAATGTTTCTCAAACCTCATCTTCTGCAGCCCCAGTTAAAGAGGAAAATAAAAGTTTCTTTGATTTAGGTTCTTTGGCTAAGGTTAAAAATGAAGAGGTGACAGAAATTAGTGAAGTTGATTTAAAGCCGCAAAAAACTTATTCTAAAGAGCCTAATTTAGATTATGGAAAAGAATCAGATCCATTGCCAAGTAAAGATTATGATGAGCCTAAATTTGCTCAAATTAGCTTTTTTGGTGACAGTTTTGAAGAAAATCAAGAAGATGCTGCCGAAAAATTATCTAAGGCTGAAGTAAAAATTTCTGAGGCTTCTAAAGCTGCAAAACCAAGACCAAAAGCCAAAAAGGAAAGTTCTGGATTTAGTTTATTTGGATTTATGAATGGTTCTAAAAATAAAAACGAACAAGAAGAGACTGATTTTGAAGAAGAAGAGGAAAAGACAAAACCAGTAAAAAAATCTGTACCAAAAGAGGTAAGAGTTAGCGAATCAAAATTGCAAGAAGTGGTTGCTAAAAAACATCAAGAATTTTTTGGTGGTGCAACTATTTTTGACGAAGAAAGAGAAGATGATGTTGATGAAAAAGTTGAAGAAGATATGTTGAATGTTCCTGCATTTTTTAGAAGAAAAAAATAGTTTTTTTGAATTTTCTGCGCATGTAGAAAATTCATTTTTCTACCTCCTAAAACCTTGTTTAGCAAGCTTTATAGCTTATTTTAGGTTTCTTCCTTTAATTGAAATAAAATGACAAAAATCTACCTAATCAGTCCACCAAAAATTGATCTAAAATCATTCTCAAAAAATTTAGAATCCGCTTTAAAAACATCCCTAGTTCCAGTTTTTCAATTGCGTTTAAAAAATTATCCAAAGCAAGAAATTAAAGAAATAGCGCAAGAATTAAAAAAAATTTGTCACACTAATAATTGTCTTTTTTTGCTTAATGATTTTTATGAAATGGCTTTAGAAATTGAAGCAGATGGTGTACATTTGGGTTCAGAAGATGGCTCAATAAAAATAGCTCGTCAAAAATCTTTGCAAAGCAATCCTAATAAAAATTTCATCATTGGTTCCAGTTGCTACGATTCAAAACATTTAGCAATGACCTCAGGAGAGCAGGGCGCAGATTACATTTCTTTTGGAGCTTTTTTCCCAAGCAATACTAAAAATTCTCAAGGCAAACCAACTACTGAAATTATTGAATGGGCTAATGAAATATTAAATTTACCAATCACGGCAATTGGCGGAATTACGGATAAAAATTGCCAGTCTTTGGTAAGTGCTGGTACTGATTTCTTAGCAGTGATTTCTTATGTGTGGGATAATTCTTTGGGGGTTGAAAAAGCTTTGAAGGATCTTGATGTAGCAATGAATGTCTGAAGAGGTGACTAATACCATTTCCCACTCCTAATAATCAATCAATAACTCCCACAAATACTCCCAACAACATCAATTTCTAATTCAGAAAGAAATTGGCAAACCTCGTCCTCGAGATTGGATAAAATTTCAAAGACTTTGTTTTTGATTGAGTTGTCTTTGACATATTTCCAAAGCTTTTCAACCGCATTAAGTTCTGGGCAATAATACCAAATCCCACCTATAATCCAATATAGTTGTTGAAGAGTTGTATAAATTCTATTCTTAATAGTATGATCTTTGATGAGACTATCGCAAAATCCCCACAATAAACTGGGGCTGTTGCAAATCCCCCAATAAATCTTTCATAAATTTTCTTTAATTTTTTTAATTATTTTTCTTGTCATTAAAAGCAGCTAAAGCTACCATTCCCTAGCTCTCGGCACTTCTGATTCTTCTAACTCAGCAATCTTTTTAGCAAGAAATAGTAAAAAAACTCATGTCCTTCGAACCAAAACAAATCGAGATGATCTGCTTGGATGATTTAGTTCCAAGCAATCACATCTACAGAAAATTCCAAACTCTGTGGGATCTTGAACCAATCAGAATAG
>CAMDRL010000008.1 GCA_945906835.1 Rickettsia typhi | reverse complement strand
TAAGAGGTTTTTGTTAAGTGCGACTGGGGTTAAGATTAACAAAAAACCAAATTATCAGGAAGGCGATGTAAGTGCAAATAGTAGCGAATGTTATTGGAGTGCCTTCAAAGAGGATAAGGAAAATTCTAGTGAACTGCCATTTTTTGCGAAGTGTCACTTTGTTAATGCAAAATCAACTTTAGTATTTTGGGGTTTGTTCATGTTTTCCCACTACATTGATGAGGCAAACCATGTTGCGTTTTGTCTGTAGGTTTATATGGTTATTGGTGATAATTTTGATAAGCAAATATAAATTATCTATCAACTTCTCCAAACACAATGTCTTGAGTTGAAATGATAGTTACTACATCCGCTAACATGTGACCTTTTACCATAAAATCTAAAGCTTGCAGATGGGCAAACCCTGGCGCGCGGACGCGGCATCTGTGAGGTTTGTTGCCACCAGTAGAAATAATGTAAACACCAAATTCACCTTTGGGAGCTTCAACGCAGCCGTAAGATTCACCAGCTGGAACATGATAACCTTCAGTGAAAAGTTTAAAATGATTAATCATCGCTTCCATTGAATGTTTCATCTTAGCTCTTTTTGGTGGGGCAATTTTAGTGTCAGAAGTCATGATTTCACCTTCTGGCATTTTTTCTAAACATTGCTTGATGATTTTGATGGATTCACGCATTTCAGCAACGCGAATTAAATAACGATCATAAGAATCACCATTTTTGCCAACAGGAATATCAAAATCTAATTCAGCGTAAATTTCATAAGGTTGAGATTTGCGTAAATCCCAAGCGATTCCAGAACCGCGAATCATTGGACCAGAAAAGCCCCAAGATAAAGCCTCTTCTTTTGTAACCACGCCAATTCCAACCATGCGTTGTTTGAAAATGCGGTTGTCAGTTAAAAGAGTTTCTAAATCATCAACATATTTGATAAAATTATTGGCAAAATCAGAAATTTCTTCAAGTAAGCCCGCGGGTAAATCTTGGTGAACTCCACCTGGGCGAATGTAAGCTGAGTGCATTCTGGAGCCAGAAACTTTTTCATAAAATCCCATCATTTTTTCGCGTTCTTCAAACATCCAAAGCAGTGGAGTCATAGCGCCAACATCCAAAGCTTGAGTGGTTACAGCCATGATGTGATTTAGAATTCTGGTAATTTCAGAAAATAAAACACGAATATATTGCGCGCGCAGTGGCACTTCGCAGCCTAAAAGTTTTTCTACAGTTAAAGCGTAAGCATGTTCCTGACACATTGGTGAAACATAGTCTAAGCGGTCAAAATAAGGAATGGCTTGAGTGTAAGTTTTATATTCAATTAATTTTTCAGTACCGCGATGAAGTAAACCAATATGAGGATCAGCATGAGTAATAACTTCACCATCCATTTCTAAAACTAAGCGCAGCACTCCATGAGCGGCAGGATGTTGTGGACCAAAGTTAATGGTCATGTTTTTGAGAGCGGTTTGAGCGGTCATTTGTAAATGATTTGTATTTTAAAGATTTAGATTGATGAAATTTTTAAAGCTTTATGCTAAAAATGCTAGATCAAATTTAAATCACCCGTCTCAAATGCTGAAGCATTTGATCCAGCCTCTTTTTCAAAGAGGGTTACACGCGCTTTAGCCCTCTTTAAAAAGTGGGTGGATGAAGACTGCCTTAGGAAGTCAGGCGGGTGATTTGCGTAACTAAGTGCAATTAAATATATTGATACAAATCCCCATCAGAAGTAATCTTGCTCTCACAACCAAGTATTAAAGGCATGATATTTTTAGAATGTCCTAAGCATTTTGATTTTTCTGCAAAAACAGGAATTTTTAAATTATTTTTATCAATTCTTTCAACAAATTTCTCAATTGCTAATTTGATATTTTTAGCTTTTGGAGTGCCATGTGGATTAGCTTCTAAAAAATTTCCCAACAAAATTACCTGAGGAAAAGTTATCTGAGGATATTTTTTTTGTTCAATCATAATTGTGGTAATGTGATTGAAATAGCGATCAAGCCTCTCTCCATCTTCTCCTTCATCTTCTAGAAATAAAATTTTATTTTTCCAATCAATTTGATTTTTAGTGCCAAAATTGCCAGCTAAAACGCTGATGCAACCACCAGTGATTTCAGAATTTATTGTGGTTTTTGTGAAATTATTTAAAGGCTCTAATTTATATTTTAATTCTTTAGTTTTGCCAAAAATCAAATCCAAAATTGCTTTTTCAGATTTTTTAGAAACTTTATTCAAAACAATTTGAGATAACATTGGTGCGCAAATTACTTGCCAATTCCACTCTTGTTGCAAAAAAGTTGTCACTGAAACCAAATCGCTAAAACCAATAAAAATTTTCTGATTTTTTGGTTTTTTCATTTTTTGTAAAAAAGGCAAAAGATCTGCGCTGCCATATCCACCGCGTGCGCACCAAATTATTTTTGATTCAGAATTTTCAATAGAATTTTTTAATTGTTGGAATCTTTGTTCTGCTTCAAAAGAAGGAAATTCGTGATAGACAGGTTTTTTTAAAGTTAATTTTTCTTCTAAAAATATTCTGGGTAATAAACCAATTTTTTTAACGAATTTTTTAATTTCGGCAATTTCACCTTGAGTGCAAGCGGTTGCAGGTGAAATTATATCAACAACATCGCCGTGCTTTAAAGCCTTGAGATTCATAAGAGTTAGCAAGATTTTTGATTTACATAAATAAATTGTAAGAATAAGATATATACGCAGCAAAAAACCAAATTTCCAATTAAAATTTTTTAAAAAAATATGACGAAAGAAAAAGTCATCATCTTTGACACAACTTTGCGCGATGGCGAACAAGCTCCTGGAGCTACGATGAATTTAGAAGAAAAATTACTGATTGCTAAAACTCTAGAAAAAATGGGTGTGGATGTTATTGAGGCTGGATTTCCCGCTGCTTCAAATGGTGATTTTGAAGCTGTTAATAGAATTGCTAAAAATATTAAAAATTCTGTAATTTGCGGTTTAGCGCGTGCTAAAAAATCGGATATTGAAAGAACTGCTGAAAGCTTAAAGCCAGCTGCAAAGCCAAGAATTCACACCTTTCTTGCTACCAGCAAAATCCACATGCAATTTAAGTTGAAAATGGATGAGGCGCAAGTTTTGAGTGCTATTACCGAAAGCGTTTCTTTGGCGCGTAGCTTGTGTCCAGAAGTTGATTGGTCGCCAGAAGATGCAACTCGTTCTGATCATGATTTTTTATTTAAAGCCATTGAAACTGCAATTAAAGCGGGCGCGAATACCGTCAATATTCCGGATACTGTTGGCTACACAACTCCTGAAGAATATTTTGCTTTGATTTCGGCAATTAAAAACAATGTGGCAAATATTGATAAAGCAATAATTTCAGCTCATTGTCACAATGATTTGGGAATGGCGGTGGCAAATTCTTTAGCGGCAATGCAAGCAGGCGCAAGACAAATTGAATGTACAATTAACGGAATTGGTGAAAGGGCAGGTAACGCTGCTTTGGAAGAAATTGTTATGGCAATTAAAA
This sequence comes from Rickettsia typhi, assembly GCA_945906835.1. Taxonomy (GTDB): domain Bacteria; phylum Pseudomonadota; class Alphaproteobacteria; order Rickettsiales; family UBA1997; genus UBA2645. The sequence goes on along the minus strand of CAMDRL010000008.1, from coordinate 13,102 downwards.
CTCGTGGCGATTTTTACAAAGTTGAGACTGGCGTTGATACTACAATGATAACTCGTATTTCAAAATTAGTTTCCAGCATTACTAGTTTCCCTGTACAGTATAACAAGGCCATTGTTGGTGCTAATGCTTTTGCTCATGAAAGTGGAATTCACCAAGATGGAGTTTTGAAAAATCGTGAGACCTATGAAATCATGACGCCAGAATCTGTGGGTTTAGAAAAATCTTCTTTGACTTTGGGAAAACTTTCTGGACGCGCAGCTTTTAAAGATCGCTTAAGAGAAATTGGCTATGATTTAAGCGAAGAAATACTTGCTGAATCTTTCAAAAAATTCAAAGAATTAGCTGATAAAAAGAAAGAAATTCTTGATGAAGATATTATTTCATTAGTTGATGATTCAATAACTAATCCAAAGTCACGCTATCAGCTAATCAATTTAAATGTTAAATGTGGCACTTCTGATGAAGCAGAAGTTGTTATAAAAATAAAAATTGACAATGATGAGCATGTTGCTAATTTTTCCTCCAAAGACGGACCTGTCGATGCAATTTTTAATGCTATCAAGGCTTTAATACCGCACAAGGCTACTCTAGAGTTATATCAAGTTCATGCAGTAACAGAAGGAACAGATGCTCAAGCAACTGCAACTGTAAGGTTAAAACAAAATAATAAAACTTTTAGCGCTAATGGCTCAAATACTGATGTTTTGGTTGCGTCAGCCTTGGCCTACATAAATAGTTTGAATAAATTAAATTAAATTTTCTTGGAGGAATATGTTTTCAAAGTTTTTTTCATTTTCATCAAAAGACATCGCAATTGATCTTGGCACGGCAAATACCCTGGTTTATGTGCGTAATCAAGGTGTGGTTTTAAATGAGCCATCGGTTGTTGCTTTGATTAATGAAAATGGCAAAACCATTCCATGCGCTTTTGGCGCTACTGCTAAAATGATGTTAGGTAGAACTCCTGCAAAAATTGACGCAATTCGTCCTTTAAAAGATGGCGTTATTGCTGATTTCAAAATTGCTGCTGAGATGATTAAGCATTTCATCCGCGAAGTTAATCAAACCAGAAGTTGGCTTGGTCCTTTGGTTATTATTTGCGTTCCTTCTGGTTCAACTCCAGTTGAAAGAAGAGCTATTCAAGATGCTGCAGAAGGTGCAGGTGCAAATGAAGTTTACTTGATTGAAGAGCCAATGGCTGCTGCGATTGGCGCTAATCTTCCTGTTACTGAGCCTACAGGTTCAATGATTGTTGATATTGGCGGCGGTACAACTGAAGTTGGCATTCTTTCTCTTGGTGGCATTGTTTATTCAAGATCTGTAAGAGTTGGTGGTGATAAAATGGATGATGCAATTATTTCTTACATAAGAAGATATCATAATTTATTAATTGGAGAATCTACGGCTGAAAGAATCAAAAAAACTATTGGTGCAGCTTGCCCTCCATTAGAAGGAGATGGCGCAACTATTGAAGTTAAGGGTCGCGATCTATCAAGCGGCATTCCAAAAGAAATGATTTTAACTGAAAGACAAATAGCTGAAAGCTTAATGGAGACAGTTGAGCAGATTATTGAAGCTGTAAAAGTTGCTCTTGAATGTACTCCTCCTGAACTTTCTTCTGACATTGTTGAAAAAGGAATTGTTCTAAGTGGTGGCGGTGCATGCTTAAAAAATCTTGATCTTGTTATTAGGCAGGCAACTGGACTTCCAGTTTTTGTTGCGGAAGATCCGCTTCTTTGCGTAGTTAATGGTTGCGGCAAAGTGTTGGAAAACATCAAAATGTTCCGCGCAACATTATTTAGGCAAGACTAATTTATAAAGCTCTTAAACTATGGTTGAGCAGCTTTAACAAGATGATAATATACCAAATTTTTGGTATATTATCTATTTTTACGCGACACGAGTTGCGCCCCACGGTTGTGTGGAGCCCCATACCAAAATAAGCTATGGGACATAATTTGCATTTTGGTATAAATAAGATGAAGCATCATTTACAGTTTGACTCTGTCCGAACCCATTACAGTTTGCAGCACAATTTTACTGTGGTTTTTAAAAAAATTGAGTTTGCATTCTTCTGTTTCCTATGTGTAATTTTTCTAATTACTTCTAAATTGAGCGATAATTTCTCAAAAACAATATCAACAGGATTCGTTGTTGTATCATTGCCTGTCATCAAAATTGTTTCCCTTCCTTTTAATGTTACCATCGATCTTCTTACCAATTTTCAAGAGCTAATTGAAGCCAGAAAAGATAATGAAATTCTGAAAGCAGAAAATGAAAAGTTACAATCTTTTTATATTGATTCCCTCAATATTAGTCGTGAAAACAAAGAGTTAAGGCAGACTTTGCAATTCATCACATCTAAAAGCTCTAATTATAAAGTTGGACGCATTATTGGCAGATCTCAAAAAGTTTTCAGCCAAACATTATTCATTGATGTTGGTAAAAATCGTGGACTTAAGGAAGGTTCGCTTGTTTCTGGAAATCATGGTGTGATTGGTAGAGTGGCAGAAATATTTGAAGATAAAGCTCGATTAATATTAGCAACTGATGCTAATTCTAGAATTCCAATTATAACCTCTAAAGCTAGAGTTCGCGGTATTTTGTCTGGTAATAATAGTGGTGTGATGGAAATTTTATATTTACAAAAAAATCACAATATCAAAGCGGGAGATATGGTATTCACTTCTGGGGATGGGGATACTTTACCAGCTGGAGTTTTGATTGGTGTGGTTAAAAGGGTGGATAAGAGTTATGCAGCGGTTGAGTTGGTAGAAAATATTACCAATACCGATATTGTTACGATAATGGATTATTAATTCTGCCCTTCTTTCTTCATTTCTCTCATCATAAAAGGCATTTGTGAAATTGTAAAAATTAGTGAAATTGGCATCATTCCAAAAACTTTAAACTGTACCCAAAAGTCGGTTGAGAAGTTTCTCCAAATTGCTTCATTTAGCAAAGCTAAAAATATAAAAAACCAAGCCCAGCGCCAAGAAAGCTTGATCCAAGCTTGATTTAACATTTTTAATTGCGATCCAAAGAGATAAGAAATGAGGGGTTTTTTGGCTAGAGATCCGTAGAATAAAATTATAGCAAAAATCATATTGACGATGGTTGGCTTCATTTTGATAAAAATCTCATTTTTAAAAATTAAAGTTAGACTGCCAAAAGTTCCCAGAATTATTCCTGAAAACAAGGCCATCATAGAAATTTTTTTGGTTAAAATATAAGAAATAATCAAGGCTAAACAAGTTGCAATCATTAAACAAATTGTTGCAAACATCAAAGGATTGGGACTGCCAGAGAATTTGTAAGAAATAAAAAAAATAGTCAAAGGTGCGTAGTCACACAAAACTTTCGATAAAGATTCGTGATTAGATGTTTTGGTCATTAGAACCCGTTTAGTATCTTTTTTGTTTTCAGATTTTGGCATATTTTTAAAGCTTTTTTAGTAAAATTAAGATGAATATCGGAATATATTTAGAGTAATTTTACTAAAAAATAAGTAAAAATATGCCAAAATCTGAAGCAAAAAGGATACTAAACAGGTTCTTAATTGCAGGATATTTTGCTATTAGGAGGGTTGTGAAAAATTTTAAGAACCGTAATGCGATATTTAAAATCATTTTTTAATTCGGGCATTGATAATATTTCTTGATTAGAATTTTGTGCGTCTAAAAGTTTAATATCTTTAATTTCGCCAACTTTCATACCGATAATGCCTTGTTCAACTGGAAAATCTTCTTTACTGCCTAAGGTAAATTTTTTATTAGCGGTTCTGTGAATGTTTTTATTTGCTTGATAAATCTCATAATTTGTAATTACTGTGTCGCCGCAGTTTGCTAAAGATTCGTCAGAATTATCATTAGAATTTGCCTCTTCAGAAATTTTTTTCGCACTGTTAACATTATAGGCAATAAACTTACTTTTCTCTTTTACTTCACCAAAATTCTTTTGCAAATTCTCTGAAGACAGCCTATTGCCAAGGCTTTCTGGATTATCTTTATTGGCAAATAGACCAAGATAGATTATCACAACAGCGCCGCAAAGTTTGATTAATGGATTTTTTAGAACTCTATTTATGGCCATGAATTTAAAATAAGATCAATTGATTTTTGTTTAATTGCACCAAATCGTAAAATTTCTATTTTCTTATTTACAATTTTTATTACAGTTGAAACTTCGGCATTTTTTTTACAATTTCCATCAACTATTAATTTTAGTGTTGAATTTAAAAAATATTTTTCAACATCTTTAGCAGTTAAAGCGGGATTTTGATTAGATAGATTCGCGCTACTTACCGCCAAAACTCCTGCAAAATTTGACATTAACTCAGCTATAAATTTGCGATCAACAATTCTAAATCCTAAAGAATCATCCTGTGGATTTAAGTTGCCAGCCAGTTTTATTGAGCTGTCGATTTTTTTTTGTAAAACCAAAGTAATGCTTCCGGGTAAAAAATTTTGTGCAATTTTTTTCGATAATTCATCAAATAAAAAAATCTCCTCAGCCATTGCTAAATTCTTAACAAAAATTGCAATTGGTTTTTTTTCATCGCGCTTCTTTATGTCATATAATTTTTTGACAGCGTTGCTATTGGCGGCATCGCAGGCAATTCCATAAACAGTGTCAGTTGCAAAAGCAATAACTTCGCCGTTTTTTAAGGCTTCGCAGGCAAGATTGACGACATTTGGGTTATTCTCAGAAATAATTTTCACTATTAGCTAATTTTGATTTTATTGGTTCAAATGATTTGCGATGAAATTCGCAAATTCCAAATTCTTTAATTTTATCAACATGGAATTTTGTGGGATATCCAGCATTTTTATCCCAAGAATAATTAGGAAATTTTTGATGAAGATCAAGCATTATTTGGTCGCGAGTTTCTTTGGCGATAATTGAAGCGGCAGCAATTGAAAGGCTTTTTTGATCACCTTTTACAACTGCAATAATTTCGAAAACTTTATCTTGTTTGGCAAATGGCGTGAAATTGCCATCAACTAAAATTATTTGTGGTTGAATATGATATTTCTGACAAAGGTTCTGATAGGCTAAATACATCGCTAATTTGGTGGCTTGTAAAATATTTATTTCATCAATTTTTTTCTCATCAACTATGCCAATTCCAAATTGAGATTTTTGTTGCAATTCAGCAAAAATTTTCTTTCTCAATGATTTTGATAGTTTTTTTGAATCATTAATTTTTTGTGGATAATCATTTTGATTTAGAATAACGCAAGCAGCAACAACTGGCCCGCAAATTGGACCTCTTCCAGCTTCGTCAATTCCAACTGACATAAGATTTGGATATTGATTCTCAATTGAGAAATTTGGGGAAATTTTACGCTCTTGCATTTAAATAAAATGTTAATTTAATGTTAGTTAAAGATAGTACTTCGATTTTTCAGTTACAATCTCTCAAATAAAACAATAAAAAATTCAATTAATTTCAAAACTATGTCATTTTTAAAAAAAGGCAGCTTAGGCGATAGCCCTTTCGTTAAACCAATAATTGCCATTATATTAGTTCTTATAATTGGCGGTGGTATTTATTCCATTACTGGTGGGAAAAAAGCAGCAGAAAATGACGATGTTAAAGTTGAAAAAGAAGCGGAAATTCAGCCAAGTGGTTTAGACTTGAATGAAGAAGTTGAAACTGTTGCTGATGTTGAAAAAGTTATTGCAAAATGGGTTGAAGCAAATCCTAAAGCGATTATCCAAGCTGTTGCTAATATGCAGAAAAAAGCTTCAGAAGATCAAATGAAAAATGCTCAAAAAAATATTGTTGAGAAAAAAGCTGAATTAGAAAGTAGCGATTCTCCCGCTTTTGCTCCAGACGGTTATGATGTAACGGTTGTTGAGTTCTTTGATTATTTATGCGGCTATTGCAAAAAGGCTCAAGATACCGTTGAAGCTGTTCTTAAAGATGATAAAAAAGTTAGATTCATCTATAAAGAATATCCAATTCTTGGTCAAGCTTCAGTAGAAATGTCTCAAGTTGCGGTTGCTGTAAGTTTGATTGATAATAATTCTTACAGAAAATTTCATAATGCTTTAATGAAATCAAATGCTAGAAGTAAAGATGAGGCAATTAAAATTGCTAAAGAAATTGGCATTGATGGCGCTAAATTAAATGCTTCTTTGAAAGATAACCAAGAAAAAATTCTTAAAATTCTACAAGCAAATTCTGAATTAGGCGCTTCAATTGGTATTAGCGGAACTCCTGGTTTTATAATTGGAGAAGAGTTAATTCCTGGCGCTTTAGATGCCGCTTCTTTTAAAGCAAAAATTGCTGCTTTGAGAAGTAAATAAAGTTAGTTAATCACCCGTCTTACTTCGTAGTAGTTGGACGGGTGATTTAAGGTTACAGCCAATTTCGGTATAATTTATACCATTTCCCACATAAGTTTTATGAACACAACCTCTTCTGACTTTCCTCTGCTCTCCTTCCAACAAAAATCTGTTATTGAACTTTTTGAACAAGGTAAAAATATTCTAGTTACTGGCGGCGCTGGTACTGGCAAGTCTCATTTGCTTAGTTTTTTAAAAAGAAATTATGCCTCATCTGGCTTGGAAGTTGCTGCAAGCACTGGAATTGCTGCTGTTAATATTGGAGGTTCTACAATTCATTCTTGGTCGGGAATTGGGCTTGCCAATATGCCAGTTGATAAAATAATTGAAAATATTTTTAGTGCAAAATTAAGCAAAGTAAGGCGTCGAATTAAGCAAACAAAGACTCTTGCCATTGATGAAATTTCTATGATTTCTGCCGATGTTTTTGAAATTTTGGATAAAGTTTTTCGCGCCGTGAGAGAAAATGATAAGCCAATGGGCGGTATGCAGATAATTTTATTTGGTGATTTTTTACAATTGCCGCCAATTTCAAGAGATAGCTACAATTCTAATTTCTGCTTTAGCTCTGAGGCTTGGGAGGGATTAAATTTGCAGACTTTTATCTTGCAGCAAGTATTTCGCCAAGATGATACAAAATTCATCAAAGTTCTAAATAATTTGCGTTTTGGAATTCTTGATGAAGAGGATCAAGAAATTTTGGAGTCGAGAATTCAGGCTAAAGATAAAAATCTAGCAATTAAGCCTACGGTTCTAACGACTCACAATTATAAAGTTGAAAAAATAAATGAGACTGAATTAAAAAAAATTCCTCGTACCGAAATTTCTTACGCTGCTCAATATTTTGGCGCGCCAGAAAGAGCGGAATTTTTGAAGAAAAATTGTTTAGCGCCAGAAGTCTTGAAATTAAAGATTGGAGCGCAGGTTATGATGATAAAAAACACTTATCAAAAAGAAGGAATTATCAATGGATCTCTGGGAATTGTAAAAGAATTTTCGTCAAAAAAGAATTATCCAGTTGTTGAGTTCGTGGGTGGAAAAATTATTACCATTGGCCCTGAAGAATGGTTGTTAGAAAAATATGATGAGCATAAAAAAGAATTAATTGCTGAGGCGGGTGTTAATCAAATTCCACTAATATTAGCTTGGGCAATGACGATTCATAAGTCTCAAGGCTTAACTCTGGATAAAATTTCTTGCGATTTATCAGAAGTTTTTAGCCCTGGACAAATTTATGTGGCATTGTCGCGCGCTAGGGCTTTGAGTGGAGTTTTTATTGAATCGATTAATTTTAAAAAAATAACTTCTAATCGCGATGCTGTTAAATTTTATGAAGGACTGTCATAAATCTAGATGAATTTTTACCGCAAACTTTCCAGTAATTCCCAAGGTATTTTTTTTGCCATTCTAACCTGTTTTTTTGTTTCAGTTCTGGTTGCCATAGTAAGGCATATGTCGGAACAATTTAATACTTTTTTCATTGTAATGATGCGCAATATTTTTGGCCTAATGTTTTTTATGCCACAAATTTTAAGAGATTACAAAAGCGTGTTTAAAACCAAAAGACTGCACTTACATATTTTTCGTAATGTGAATGGTCTAATTTCAATGTTTGTATGGTTTTATGTCATTACGCTTTTGCCACTTTCAGAGGCGGTTTCAATTACATTTGTAGTGCCAATTATTACAACCTTGGCGGCAATGTTTTTTTTAAAAGAAAAAGTTACCAGAAAAACTTGGGCTGCAATTTTAATTGGTCTTGTTGGAGTTTTGATCATCATTCGTCCCGGATTTAGAGAGTTTAAATTTGCTTATTTATTAGCACTTTTCTCAACTTGCTTATGGGCGGTTTCTAATGTTTTGGTGAAAATGATGACTGATACAGAAAAGCCTAAAACCATTGTGGCATATATGTCTTTGATCATGTTAATTATCTCAATTCCCTTTGCTTTGCCCTATCTAAAACCATTGACTATGAATGATGTTTTTTGGTTTTTTTTGATGGGAGCAATTTCTAATTTATCTCACATGTCAATGTCGATTGCTTATTCTAAAACTGATCTGTCATTGGTTCAGCCTTTTGATTTTACGCGTTTAATATTTACATCGGTGATTGCTTATTTTGCCTTCGGGGAAGTGGTTGATATTTGGGTGGTTTTTGGTTCTTTAATAATATTATTTGGCGTTATTGCGGTGCTGCCCAGAAAGAAAAAAGAAAAGAAAATTATCGTGATTGATTCTTAATTAGATTGCGCAAAACTTGCTATTTCCGTATTTTAACTTGTCATTCCTGTGAAGGTGGGAATGATAAAAGAAAGGCTAGCTTTGTATAATCGCAATACCAAATCTATGAATAAAAACTATTTAGAACTTTTTAAAAAATCTACTGACCAGCTAATTACCGAAAATCGTTATCGTGAATTTCTTGATATTTCGCGCATCTGCGGGCAATTTCCTTATGCCACAAATAACCAAAATGGTAAAAAAATTATTGTTTGGTGCTCTAATGATTATTTGGGAATGGGGCAAAATGAGCTGGCACTTGACGAGGCAGCGAAGGCTTTAAAGTCTTATGGGCTTGGCTCTGGAGGTACTCGTAATATTTCTGGAAATAATCGCCTAACAGTTGAACTTGAAAAAGAAGTTGCCAAATTGCATGGCAAAGAGGCGGCTCTGGTATTTGTTTCTGGGTATTTAGCTAATGATACTGCAATTACAACTTTAGCAAAAATTATTCCTGATCTGGTTATTTTTTCTGATCAAAAGAATCATGCTTCAATTATTGTGGGAATTAAAAATAGCTGTTTGAAAAAAGAGATTTTTCGTCATAATGATATGGCGCATTTAGAGGAATTGTTAAAAAATTATTCAGTAGAAACTCTTAAAATAATTATCTTTGAATCAGTATATTCAATGGATGGCGATTTTGGTAAAGTAAAAGAAATTACTGATTTGGCGCAAAAATACAATGCCTTAACTTATATTGATGAAGTTCACGGAGTGGGGCTTTATGGTAAAACTGGTGGTGGTTTATGTGAAGAATTAAGTCTGTCTGATAAGGTTGATATCATTCAGGGCACTTTCGCCAAAGCTTATGGATGTATAGGCGGCTATATTTCTGCTTCAGCAAAAATTATTGATGCGATTCGCAGTTCTGCTTCGGGTTTTATTTTTACAACTTCACTTCCTCCAGTTATTTCTGCAGCAATTTTAGCTAATTTAAAGCATTTAAAAAACAGTCCCAATGAAAGAAAAATTCATCAAAAGCAAGTTGCAAAATTGAAAACTGCTTTAAAAAATGCTGGAATAAAAATTGTTGAAAACCAGTCACACATTGTTTCGGTGGTAATTGGTGATGCTAAGAGATCGCAAGAAATTTCTAAAAGGCTTTTGTTGGAATTTAATCTTTATGTGCAGCATATTAATTATCCAACCGTTGCTAAGGGTGATGAGAGATTAAGAATTACTGTTACACCGCTTCATAGTGATGAGATGATTGAAGATTTGGTGGGGAGCTTGACGGAGGTTTTTAAGCGGTCTTGAAGGTAACTTTTTCTACCGCAAAGAATCTAAAAACCCCTGCAAAATCAAGCTAGCAGCAATATCATCAATATATTTTTGAGATTTATTTTTCTTACGAGATAATCTTGAGCCACCAATTTCTCTGGCTTCAAAGCTGGTTAATCTTTCATCAAAAAAGAAAATTGGCAATTTCTTTTCTAAAAAAACATCAAGATTTTCACAAAAATTTAAGGCAAATTGAGTCATGGGAATTTCTGATTCATCCATATCTACGGGCATTCCAGCAACAATTCCAATCACCTGATATTCTTCAATTAAGTTTTTAATAACCGCAAAATCTTTTAAATTACTTTGGCGATTAATGATTAATTTTGGTGTGGCAATGAATCTTGAAGCATCTGAAACCGCAATTCCAATGCGTTTGGTGCCAATGTCTAAGCCAAGCAATCTGCCTAATTTAGGTAAAGATTCACAGGCTTCTTGATTTGTGGTTTTTAAGTCGCTAAAAATAGTCATTATTTTTAATTAAAGTTTTAAGCTCATGTCGATTACTCCAGATAATATCAAAAAAGTTGCTAAATTAGCAAGAATTGAAATAGCAGAAGAAGCCAGATCTCAACTGGCGGCTCAAGTTGGTGGAATTATTAATTGGGTTGAAAAGCTAAATGAAGTGAATACCGATAATATTGAGCCTTTAACAAATGTTCACGAAGCTTCACTTAGAATGGTTAAGGATGAAATCAGTGATGGTGGCATTGCAGAAGAGGTTTTGCTAAATGCTAAAAATCACAAATATGGCTATTTCACAGTTCCAAAGGTAATAGAATAAATTGCAGCAATTAAGTTTAGACCTTCCAATTAAAGAAAATTCTGACCCTTATTTAGAAGAAGATTTTGTGTTGCTTGATGAAAATTTAGCAGCTGTAAATTTTTTAAGTAAATTTTTTGCTCAAAAGAAATTTTCTCAAGCGCAATTTCCATCTTTGCTTTTAAGGGGCCCTGCACAATCTGGCAAAACTCACATTCTTAATATTTTTGCTAAAAAATTTCAGGCAGAGTTTTTGCAAATAGCAGAAATTTCTGATCAAAATTTATCGTCATTTTTTTCTGAAAATAAATTTTATATTTTAGAAAATATTAATGAAATTGCTGATGAAAAATTATTATTTCATTTAGTTAATGCCGCTGCTGAATCTAAGGCTTTTTTGATTTTATCTTCACAAAATAAAGCGCAGTTTGAGCTTAAAGATTTATCATCTCGTATTAAAAATATCTTTGCACTTGAGATTAAAAATCCTAGCCAAGAGGCGATTAAGATGCTTTTAATTAACGCTTTTTCTCGCAAGCATTTAAAGGTCTCCAGGGGTGTTATTGATTTTATTGCCAGCCATAGCGAAAGGACTTTCGAGGCGGTTGTTGTTTCTGTAAAATTAGTAGAATTTTATACTGCGGAAGTTGGTAAAAATATTACTATAAAAGAGATGAAGAAGATTTTATATTAAGTAGTTTAATTTTACATAATTATACATTTTAGCAACAATGCTCTGCCATTCCCAAGAACAAAATTAGCGCATAATAAAGATTTTTGCTTTGAAGCACAAGGTTTAGAGCTGATTGCTTGGAAAGCCACCCAAATTAGAGGAGTTTTTAAAACCTCTTTTGAACAATGTGGCTTACCATATTTCAACCTGCATTCATTTAGAGATACTTTAAGCTTGATTGGAAAAAAACCTGCGCCATAGAACAATTTCAAGCTTGGAGCCAAAATTTTGGACATAGTAAAATGAGCACAGCGCTTGATGATTATGGCAATATCAGCACTTACAGGCAATTTGAGTTGATGAGTGGGATTAAAAATTTAAATCAAGGCGGGTGTTTTTGATTGTTAATTTGCTAGAAATTTAATTATCAAATTTACTTTAAGGGTGGTTTGTTTAAGATTTTGGAAATTCAAAAAAACTTTTAAACACAATGGCAAAAAAGGATTATTCAAAACTTAACAAAGAAGAGCTTTTGGAGGTGATTAAAAACCTTGAAAGCAAGAAAAAATATGGGCTGGTGTGGGATGAGGAAAAAGTGCCAGAAAAAGTGGTGGTTGATTGCCAGCACCAATTGCCAGTTTTAAAAGAGGTGAAAGATAAAGAAATTATCACCGACCCAAACCAACCAACTCACATTTTAATTGAAGGTGATAATTATCACGCTTTGTCAGTCTTGAATTATACTCACAAGGGGAAGATTGATCTTATTTATATTGATCCGCCTTATAACACGGGCAATAAAGATTTTGTTTATAATGATAAATTTGTTGAAGCTGATGATGTTTATAAACATAGCAAATGGCTTAACTTTATGAGCAAAAGGCTAGAGTTGGCTAAAAATTTACTAAAGGAAAATGGATCAATTTTTTGTAGTATTGATGACAAAGAATATCCAAGATTAACTATGTTGTTAGAGGGAATATTTGGAGAAAATAATATAAAAACTGTTTGCGTAAAAATGTCGGAAGCAACTGGCGTAAAGATGGCTAGTGTTGTAAAAAATGGCAGGATACCAAAACTAAAAGAATATTTAGTGATTGCTAAAAATGATGGAATAAAAAATTTGCATTTAAATAAATTGCCAAAAGAAAAATGGGATGATGAATATAAAACAATCATTACAAATATAACGGAAGACGAGGTAAATGTTGTTAAGGATATTAGGGATAACGAAGACAGAACCCAGAAAGATATTGATAATTGCAACTCAATAATTTCAAGGTGGGAGTGTGAGCCTATTTCTGACTATTTTAAAAATAATAATGTTTCCAAGAAAGATGAGATTGATTTTAAATACAAAAATGCTTGGAGAATATTTAGGACTGTAGCCACCACAGCCAATGTAAAAGTTATTGCGGATAAAAACAGAGATCGAATAAATGGCAATTTCTTTACGGTATTAACCCCACAAAAAAAATTATATTTTATATTAAAGAGCTACAATTTAGATCAAGACCAGCCTAGAATAAAGATGCTTATTGCGGATGACTATTTAACACAACATCCCGGCGATTTTTGGTCAGACATAAAGACTACTGGGCTTGACAACGAGGGAGGAGTGGCTTTTAAAAATGGTAAAAAACCATTAAAATTATTGGAAAAAGTCATTAAAACTTACAGAGATAACCAAATAACAATATTAGATTTTTTTGTAGGATCTGGAACCACAGCGGAAGCAGTTTTAA
>CAMDRL010000007.1 GCA_945906835.1 Rickettsia typhi | reverse complement strand
ACCATCGCCATTAAAATCTGCATTAAAATTCCCATTTATATCTAAGTAGCCAATATCATATCCATAAACATTATCTTCAACTTCAACTCCGCCATAATACCATTCGCGATAAACTTTATTATCAAAACTAAGAGAGCTTGTATTTTTGTCATCAATATAACCTTGTACAGCAGCATTAACTGATTGTAAGTGATTGGGAGTGCTTAAATCATATTGATTTACATTGGCACTTCTCCAGTTATAACCACATATTTTTGCAGTATCATAAACTTGTTTTGCCTTTGCATATATTACGCCAAGAGTTGCTACAAAACTCGCTATAGCAATTCCAGCAAGTGTTACGGCATTTTGGCAAGGAGCTCCACGAGTTGCCATATTTCCACTTGCTTTAACAATATCTATGGTATCTAGAATTATTGATGGAGTATATCTCGTACCACCATTAGTGCCGCACTGAGCATTCATATTGGAAATTGCAATTTTAACGGCAGCGTAAGAGCCAACTGCAATTGCAAGACAAACTGGATTACTAAGATCAAAAGCCAAATCAGGACTATCCCCAACAGGAGTTGTATCCAGACCGCTTAGTAAAGTGCTGGGAATGCCTGCATTACAAGAGCGAAGCCTTTCAGGACCAGAGCCCTGATCTAAAGCATATGAATTTTGAGGAAAAGTAAAAGTGAAAAAAATGGCAACAAGAAGCAGCAAGTTCAGAAAAGTTTTTAATAAATTTTGTTGAAAAATTCTCACTTTATTTAGCTGTTCTTTGATAAAAAATTGGCAACCAATCGTTAGGATCATCACCAACTTCATTAATAATTTCATCCATGATTAACACAGTGTCAATACTTGCGGAAAGAACTCTAATAATTTCATCCATGCCACTTAAATCAATTCTGGCAATAACTCCGTCATTATCTTGTTTTACCAAGAAAAATCTGGTTGATGGATCTGTGTTTTTTACTAACAAAAACTCTCTTTCTGAAAGCATAAAAACTTCACGATAAACCGAAGTTGCTTTTAAATTTGGTAAGAAAATTTGAGTTGCGGTTTGCTGTACCAAAGTGTCTGAAATAGAGCTTTTAGAAGCATCTTCAACAGATTGCGTAGCAAAAACTACAAAAGCATTAAGTTTTCTTAAAACCTTCAGCCAATCTTTAATTTTTGGGGCAAAAACAGGATTATCAATTAATGCCCAAGCTTCATCAAGAACAATCATAGTTGGGCTGCCATCAAGCGAATTCTGAATGCGATGAAATAAATAAAGCAGCGATGGACTAAGGCTGGCTTTATCTTTCAAAATCTCTGTCATGTCAATACCAAAAACCCTAGATGATGAAAAATCAATAACATCTTCAGCATTGTCAAATAATTTAGCGTGCGATCCGTCAGAATGCCACATGGCAAGTCTTCCAGCTAAAGTTCCAGGACCACCAAGACCCATGAATGGAGCGATATTGCGCAATCTTCTTTTTTGTTGTGGAAGTTTGTAATTTCCATACACAGCTTCGTTAATTCTTTCAATTTCATGAGCGGGAAGTCTTTTGCCATCTTCTGAAACTAAAACTGTGAGAAATTCAGCTAAAAATGCTCTATTATCAGAGGTGTCTGGAAGTTGGAATGGATTGAATCCAGAATTTTGCGCAACATCTGGAGTCATATAACGACCACGAATGGCTCGGACAAAAATTTCAGCACCGCGATCTTTATCAAAGAAAAATAAACGACATTTAAATTTTTGCGCTTGGGCGCATAAAAAGTTTAAAAGCACAGTTTTACCAGCACCAGTTGGACCAACAATCATGGAGTGTCCAACATCTCTAACATGAAAACTAAAGAAATAAGGAGTTCCAGAAACGGTATTTAAAACAGTAACTGCGTCACCCCAATGATTCTTTTTTCTTTTACCTGAAGGATAATTATGGAAAGAAGCAAAAGCTGCAATATTGAAAGTGTTTACAGTGCTTCTTCTTGCCATATAATCTGAATTACAAGGAAGTTGCGCCCAATAAGCTGGCTCCATATTCATTCTTTCGCGAACGCCGACTATCCCAGAATTTGATAATTCTATAACTGCCAAAGAAAGAGCTGTTTCTAAAGATTTAGGAGAATCCTCAAGACACAAAACCGACATATGATGATTGCCAAAAGCGAATTCTCCACTCATAGCTGAATCAAGTGCTTCATCAATTTCTGCAACTTGTGATGTTGCCACATCTTCTGATTGAATTAATCTTCTTTGTTGTAATTGCATTCCAGAAATAGCAATCATGCGATTAATGAATGAAAAAGATTGGCTTATAATTAGCTCAAATGGCAATTGCATAAAGCCATCAAATATTCCAGCATTGGTTGATGGGCGATATTCTTTAATGGAAACTAATCCTGCATATTTAATGCCATATGGGTGATGAGCTTCAATTGACTTATTTCCAAAATAAAGGCGGCTTATTGGTAAGTGGTGTGAAATTGGTCCAAGTGGCGGATTTATTGGTTGTGAATAACCGCAATTAACTAAACGAGATAAAAATTCTAATAATTCTGAAGTTACCACGCCATCATTTTCAACAATTCCTAAAAGCTCTGAGCCGTAGTTACTGAAGCCGTTTAATATTCTTTCTGTCATTTCATCAAGCTCATCAAAAGCTTCTTTCATGTAAGTTTCCCAAGAGCTTTTGTCAGCTTTATGTTGTAATTTTTTTGCTAAATGTTCAAGAACTGCGGCGCCAGATTTATCAGAACCTCTGATTATAGTAAAATAATGTTCATTGATAAAAGTTTTGTCATCAGAATGTTTATTTGCCCATTCTTTATTTACTCTTTTCGAAAAATTGTCAGGCATTTCGCCGTCAGGAAAGCCTTTTTCTTTTCGTCTTGTAGTGTGAAATGCAAGCGAAAAATTCCCAGAAGACATGCCTTTTAACAGGTTGTTTCTGGCATTTTTTTTGAGGTCAATATCAATATCATCAGCAGTTTCAAAGGCGAAGCCTTTAATTTTAATAACACGAATTAACTCTTCTTTATAAGTTAAAATAGTATTGGAATTCCAATGACATCTATAGGGAACAAAATGTCCTGCCGAAGTCTCATAGTTTGTGACCGTTTCTTTTGCTGGCTTGACTGTAGAAAGTCTCAACATTATTGGATTTTGTAAGGTTAAAAAGATTTCAAGAAGTTATTTTGTTGCTTAGAAAAGTAAAGCATGATGATTGTTAATTTTGTTTTTTGAGGCCGGTATTCTTTATCGTCAATATAGATAAAAAAATCAATCCTGGTAAAGCCAAAAATGTTGATAAAATAAAAAACTGATACCATCCCAAGCTTTCAGCAAATATTCCCGCAAATGAAGATAAGGTGCTGCGGGCAAAAGTTGATAAAGAGGCTAACAGAGCATATTGAGTAGCGCTGAAAGAAAAGCTGCAAAGACTACTTAAATAAACAACAAAAACTGAATCGCCAATTCCTCCGCTAAAATTTTCTATAAAAATTATAAAATAAAGTGTATCAATACTATGTCCTTTTGTGGATAAGTAAGAAAAGGCTAGATTTGAAATCATTTGCGCAATTCCAGCAATCCATAAACTTTTATTTACCCCCATCTTTTTTACCAAAACTCCACCAACAAAAACTCCAAAAAGTGTAGCGAATAATCCAAATGATTTTACAATACTAGCAATCTCAATTTTACTAAAAGTTAGTTCAAGAAGAAAGGGTAATGTCATATTGCCAGCAAAGGCGTCGCCAAGTTTAAAAAAAATAATAAAAGCAAAAATAATATACCAATGTTGGTGGTTTTTAAAATCAACAAATGGACTAATTACCGACTCTTTAAACCAAGAATCAAAGCTGTATTTCTTTTGTTGCCATTCCTTTCTGCTTTCATCAGCGAAAAAAGTAGTTATAATGCCAATTAACATAAAGGTTGCCATAATAAAATAAACTGCAGCCCAACTAATTAAATCAGCTAAAATTAACGCACCAGCACCAGAAATTAACATGCCAATACGATAGCCATAAACATAAAAACCAGCCGCTAATCCTTGATCTTCTTTTTTGATAATTTCAATACGATAAGCATCAATTACAATGTCTTGACTTGCTGAAGCAAAGGCTACAAGAAATGCTAAAACAGCAATTGCTGTAAGATTTGCAGAAATTGTGACAACGCCAAGTGCAGAAATAAAAATAATTAGAATTATTTGGCTAAAAATAATCCAAGATCTTCTTTGTCCAAAAGTTTTTGTTAAAATTGGCAATCCAAAAGAATCTATTATTGGAGCAAAGAAAAACTTAAGAGTATAAGTCAAACTTACTAAAGAGAAAAAACCTATTGTTTTGAGATCAAAACCTTTGTCACTTAATAAAGCTTTTAAAGTTGATAAAATCAACGCTATTGGTAAGCCACTGGCACTGCCAAGAAAAAACATTATGGCTAAATTTTTATCAAATTTTTTTATCATGATTATCTTGGTTGGTTCATCTTGAAAGTTGAAGAACTGGTATTATTATTCCAACATTAAATACTTAATCTTAAAACAAAACTTTCATGTTAGATCACAGAAATCCATCTCAACTATATGGCACCACAATTCTTTCTGTTCGAAAAGGAGGCAAAGTTGCTATTGCAGGAGATGGACAGGTTTCTTTGGGATCGACGGTTTTAAAATCAAATGCCAGAAAAATTCGCAAACTTGGCGATGGCTCAATTATTGGTGGTTTTGCTGGCGCAACGGCAGATGCTTTTACTTTATTCGAAAGATTAGAATCAAAATTAGATCAATATCCAAATCAGTTAATGCGCGCTTGTGTAGAGCTTGCTAAAGATTGGCGTACTGATAAATATCTGCGTCGTCTTGAAGCAATGATGATTGTTATTGATAAGGATGTGTCATTAGTTTTGACTGGAAATGGCGATGTATTGGAGCCAGAGGATGGTATTATTGGAATTGGTTCAGGAGGAAATTATGCACTTGCGGCAGCGCGCGCACTTGTTTCTGTTAAAGGAATTGAGGTTGAAGAAATTGTAAAAAGATCTATGAAAATTGCTGCGGATTTATGTGTTTATACCAACAATAATGTTATAATTGAAACGATTGGATAGACTATGCCATCCTTGAGCGAAGCCAAGCATCTCTTACAACCTAAAGAGATGCTTAATTTTGTGGGCATGACAGAAATAGTCAGGTATTTTTCAAAATGAATTTATTAGATTAATAAACTAAAATAACTAACATAAATAAACGATGAAAACCTTCAGAATATTTTTAGCAGCTATCGCAATTCTAATAAATTGTAACCAAGCATCTGCCGCAGTTTCTTTTTTAATTGACGGTAAAGAGGTTCCTAAAACAAAAATTTTATTATTAGGTTTTGATGCAGCAGAACCGCAATTACAATCTGACATATCTGAAGTTGTGGGGCGCATCAGAAAAAATTTAAGTACCACAAATTTATTTGAAATTATTCAGCAAGCTGGACAAGCAAATGCTTCTGGCGATTTAATAGGAGATTTAATTTCAGCAACCGCCATCGAAACTGCTCCTGATTTTGCAAAATATAGTAAAATTGGAGTTGGTGCTGTGGTGATTGCAAGCTTTAGCTACAATATTGAAGGAAGCTTAGAAGCTAAAATTAGAATGTGGGATGTTTTAGATCAAAGACAGCTTTTTGGTAAATTTTATTCTTCTTCAAAAAATAATTATAAAAAAATGTCAAGTCTGATTTCAGATGAGATTTTTAAATCAATTACGGGAGAAAAAGTTGGTCACTTTAATTCTCAAATCCTTTATGTATCAGAGTCTGGCAGTGTTAGAAACTTAACTAAAAAAATTAATGTAATTGATTTTGATGGTGAAAATAAATTGGCTTTAACTGATGGAAGAGGTCTGGTTTTAACGCCAATTTTTTCAAAAAAACGCGATGAGATTTTCTATCTAAGTTACGCAGATGGTCTTCCGCAAATATATAATCTAAATATCAAAACTTTAAAAAATAAAAAAATTGGAAATTTTAACGGCACAACTTTTGCTCCAGCAGTTCATCCAAAAGATCCAAATGTAATTTTGTTATCGGCAATTATTGGTGGAAATAGTGATATTTATGAAATGAACATACTTACCAATACCGCAAAAAGATTAACAAAAAATGCTGGAATTGACACAACTCCTGCTTATTCGCCAGATGCTAAAATGATCGCTTTTGCTTCGGATCGTGATTCTGGGCAACAATTATATGTTATGGATTCTAGAGGAGATAGCGTTAGACGCGTTAGCTTTGGTGGTGGTTCTTATTCTAAACCAATGTGGTCTCCAGACGGTACTTTAATTGCTTTCACTAAAATTAAAGCTGATCAATTTCATATAGGTATGATGTCTCCTAATAATAAAAGTGAAAGAATATTGGCGAGTGGATATTTGCTTGAAGGTGTAAAATGGTCTCCTAATGGTCGTTATTTGATTTATTCTAAGAAAAAGTCGCAATATGGACTTACCAGCATTCCCAGATTATTCATCATTGATATTGTAACAGGCTTTGAGTTTGAGGTGCCAACCCCTAGTGAGGAAGGCGCGACTGACCCTGATTGGGTTTAAAGCGACCGACCAACGGTCGGTAAAAACAGCCTAAACGGCTGTTTTTAGCTTTAAACGGGCGAGAGCTACGCTCCCGCCCAGGCAGCACATCGTCTTCGAACGAAGTGAGAAAAGCGATGTGATGTTGCGGACTTGAGACTTACAACGAACTAAATTCATCAGCACATCGTCTTCGAACGAAGTGAGAAAAGCGATGTGATGTTGCGGACTTGAGAAAAATAAATTTTAGGGTTTTAGATGTTAGTCAGATTATGTGACTAGCACCTCCCCTAACTCCTCCTTAGTTAGGAGGGGAACTAATGTAATTCCCAAATGCAAACTTACTTCCTAAAGCGAACCCTACTAATCTTCCCCACATTATTCATCATAATGCTGGTAAATTTCCTAATCATTCAAGCTGCCCCCGGTGGACCTGTAGAGCAATTTATCTCCAAACTAAATCACACCACCCAAATCAAAGGCGAAATCGCCCCACAAAACTTTTCCCTAAATTCCTCACAAGATATTTCCACAAATTCCAATCTAAAATATCGCGGATCAGTCGGCGTTGATCCAGAAATAATCGCAAAAATTGAAAAGCTCTACGGCTTTGATTTGCCTATATGGCAAAGGTTTTGGCTAATGATAAAAAAATTCATCCTTTTTGATTTTGGTGTAAGTTTTTATCAAGATAAAAAAGTCACAGAATTAATTTGGCAAAAACTCCCTGTCTCAATATCTATAGGCTTATGGAGTACTTTATTAATATATCTAATTTCAATTCCTCTGGGCATTAAAAAAGCCGTAAAAGATGGTTCAAAATTTGATATTTGGAGCAGCAGCGTTATCATTATCGGGCACGCAATTCCATCATTTTTATTTGCTATTTTTCTCATTGTGCTTTTTGCTGGTGGAAATTTCTGGAGTGTTTTTCCTTTACGGGGCTTGGTTTCAGAGAATTTCTACGACCTAAATTGGTGGCAAAAAATTATTGATTATTTTTGGCACATGACTCTTCCAATTGCAGCAATGGTGATTGGCGGATTTGCTTCTCTAACATTTTTTTGTAAAAATTCTTTTTTAGAAGAAGTCAATAAACAATATGTTATAACCGCTTACGCTAAAGGTTTAAATCAAAAATCAGTTTTATATAAACATGTTTTTCGTAATGCGATGATGATTATAATCGCAGGTTTTCCAGCCACTATGGTTGGAATTTTATTTACAGGATCAATGTTAATTGAGATAATTTTTTCTTTAGATGGACTTGGTCTTTTAGGTTATGAAGCCGCTATTTCAAGGGATTATCCTGTAATATTTGGCACGCTTTATTTTTTTACTTTAATTGGCTTAATCACTTCAATTATTAGTGATTTTACCTACAGAATAATTGACCCAAGAGTCAACTTTGATGGAGTAAAATAATTTTTACTCCATGGGAATCCCCACTATTTGGGGCAACGCTCTTGCGGTGTAAAAACATAGTTAACAAATTTTAATAAAATGGACGAATCAACTCAGCTTTATCTTTTTATAGTTATATTTCTATTAATTTTATCTGGTTTGTTTTCATGTTTCGAAACAGCCATTACCGCAACATCTCGCGCTAAAGTTCATCGTCTAAAAAACGAAGGAAATAAAAGAGCTAAAATTTTAGAAGGTCTTTTAAAAAATCGCGAAAAAGTAATTAGCACAATGTTGCTTGGTAATAATGCCATTAATATCATGGCGTCCGCAATAGCCACAAGCGTTTTGCTTAAAATATTTGGTGATTCTGGTTTGATTTACGCCACAGTTGCAATGACTATATTGGTGTTAATTTTCTCCGAAATATTACCAAAAAGTTATGCCATAAAACATCCTGATGGAATTTCTCTATTCTTCGCGCCATTGATTGATCTTTTGGTAAAGATATTTTTTCCAATCACTAACTCCATACAAAAAGTTGTCGATTTTTTTATCAATTTCTTTTCTGTCAAAACATATAAAAAATCTTCTTCAGCTGAATTAGAAGAAATAAGAGACACCGTAAATCTAAAGCATATTGAAGGTTCAATTTATAAATATGATAAAGACATGATTGACGGCGTGTTAGATTTAGCTGATACTGAAATCAGCGAAATTATGGTGCATCGCAAAGAAATTGAATCAATAAATATCGAATTACCAATTAAAGAAATCATCAAACAAGCTCTAACCATCAGCTATACCAGAATTCCACTTTGGAAAGGCAATAAAGAAAATATTGTGGCAATTTTGAATGTTAGAAAATTGCTTAAAGCTTTGCATTTTTATAAAGATGGTCAAATGAGAGATTTAGAAAAATTTAATCTTGAATCAATTACTACGGAAGCTTGGTTTGTTCCCAATACTAACAGTTTACGCGCGCAAATTTTTGCTTTTAGAAAAAAGAAAAAAAGATTAGCTTTGGTGATTGACGAATATGGCTCTTTGCTTGGGTTGGTAACTTTAGAAGATATTTTAGAAGAGATTGTGGGTGAAATAAAAGAGCAGGGAGATAATTCGGAAGTTAATATCATAAAAACCAAAAGTGGCGCCTGCAAAATTGCTGGAAAAATTCTAATTCGCGATATTAATAAAAAGCTAGATTGGGGTATAGTTGAAGATGGGGATGCTTATAATTTAGCCGCTTTTATTATTAACAGTTTAGGAAGAATTCCTGAAGAAAAAGAAAGTTTTGCTATTGGCAATTATCACTTTGAGATTTTAAAGAGAAGGGGACATGATTTGGTTTGGGTGAAGGTTAAAAAGACCAAAGATTTGTGATAATACAGAATCAAACACCGGCTTTGTCATCCTTGAAGCCTAAGCGTTGAGGATCTTGTGAGTTTTTCACTTAATCAACAATAAATCCACTATTTCGTAGAATATTTTTAGCTTCGTTGCTCTTTAAAAATTTCAGAAATTCACGAGATATTTCCATATTATCGCCGGCTATTACCAAGGCTTGATAAAAAATATTATTTTCTTTCGATGAAGCTAAAACCAATAAATCTTTTTTATTCTTAATTTGGCTTGCAAGTAGTAGGGCATAATTTTCTGGCGCACCTTGTATTATGTCAAAAATTGCCGCTTTATCTTCTCTAAGTTTTTTAAATAATTTTAATTCTGTCAGGAGTAGCGAAGATATTAAATTATCGCTATATAGGCCAGAAGCTCCATATTCTTGATCTAGGATAATTGTTGCCTTATCTGTATCTAATGTTATCAAAGCTTCTTTCAAATTAAGGCCCTTGCTTAATAACTTGGCATTAATGTGCGGATTATTTTTTGAAGTCACTAATTTAAGTTGATCACGCGCTATGTAACTTACATTATAAACATCAACTAAACCTTTCTGCTTTAAAGTTTCAATTAGTGTATAATGGGCAGAAATAAAGACATCAGCTGGCTCTCCCATATCGACATCATTAACTGATTCCAGAGATGAGTTAAAATTTACGGAAATAATAACATTATTTTGGCGTGAAAAAATTCCAGAAATTTTAACCAGAGCTGGAACCATATTTTGTTCAGCAAAGACAGTTAAATTACGACTACTATTGGCGAAAGAATGTTGCGAAAAGATGAATAAAAAGCTAAAAAGAAAAATTTTACTAATTTGATTTTTTAGCTTTTTCATAACTTATAATACCAACATTTTTTGGCGATTTTTATCAATATCATCAAACACATCCTCCCATGTTCCTGTGGTAGATGCTTTACTATATTCAGTAACTCTGTTTTCAAAGAAGTTTGTATGTTCAACGCCATTTAAAATCTCATCAAGCCAAGGCAGCGGATTATCATCAATCATGTAAATTTCTTTTAATCCAAGTTGATTTAGTCTTCTATCGGCAATGTAACGAATATATCTTTTAACTTCACGAGAAGTTAATCCTTCAATATTTCCGCCTTCAAAAGCCAAATCAATAAAGGCATCTTCAAAATGCACAATTGTAGCGCAGGCTTTGTAAAGGCGGCTTTTTAATTCTTCATCCCAAACTTCAGGATTTTCTTGAACGAAAGTTCTAAATAATTTGATGATTGATAAAGTATGCAAAGTTTCATCGCGCACTGACCAAGCAATAATTTGCCCCATGCCCTTCATTTTACCGAAGCGTTGAAAATTCAACAAAATTGCGAAAGAGGCAAAAAGCTGTAAGCCTTCTGTGAAAGCGCCAAATACCGCCATTGTTGTAGCAATATCTTTATTGCTAGAAACACCAAATTGATGCATATAATCATATTTATCCTTCATTTCTTTATATTTCATGAAGGCAGAATATTCAGCTTCTGGCATGCCAACTGTATCAAGCAAATGTGAATAAGCAGCAATATGAACAGTTTCCATATTAGAAAAAGCCGCCAACATCATTTGTACTTCTGTTGGTTTAAAAACTTGAGCGTAATGCTTCATGTAGCAGTTATTTACCTCAATATCTGCTTGCGTAAAAAAGCGAAAAATTTGTGTTAAAAGACTTTTTTCACCAGGAGTAAGATTATGTTTCCAGTCGCGAACATCGTCAGCTAAAGGGACTTCTTCTGGTAACCAGTGAATTTGTTGCTGTTTAAGCCAGGCATCATAAGCCCAAGGATAGTTAAATGGTTTATAAAGAGGCTTCGCATCAAGAAGAGACATATATAGAGATATTAAATAATTATTTAAAAAAACGACAAGAAAAATATAATCACAACACCATCAAAATGCAATTTAAAATCTTATATAAATTTAAAGTTGATTTTGCGACATTCAAAACCTAAGTTAATTTCTAAATGTCAGAGTAATTTACTCAGCTTTTAAAATTTATATCAACCTCAAATATATTAAAAATATGTCAGTTTTAGTTGGAAAACAAGCTCCAGATTTTACAGCATCAGCAGTTTTACCTAACAATGAAATCAATGATCAATTTAATTTGAAATCTCATTTAAAAGGAAAAATCGGTATATTGTTCTTCTATCCACTTGATTTTACTTTCGTTTGCCCATCAGAAATTATTGCTTTCGATAACAGATTAAAAGAATTTAAAGATCTTGGCGCTGAAGTAATTGGCGTTTCTGTTGATTCAAAATTCACTCATGTGGCTTGGAAAAATACTCCTGTTGAAAAAGGTGGTATTGGTCAAGTTCAATATATTTTAGTTTCAGATTTAACTAAACAAATTGCTCGTGACTACGATGTTTTAACTGGCGAAGCTGTTGCTTTGCGCGGAACTTTCTTGATCGATCAAGAAGGAGTAG
Organism: Rickettsia typhi; assembly: GCA_945906835.1. GTDB lineage: Bacteria > Pseudomonadota > Alphaproteobacteria > Rickettsiales > UBA1997 > UBA2645. The sequence continues at coordinate 7,157 of CAMDRL010000007.1, read as the reverse complement.
TGCGTCATCAAGTTGTTAATGATTTACCGCTTGGTAGAAATATCGATGAAGCAATTCGCATGGTTGAGGCTCTAAAATTCTTCCAAGCTCATGGTGAAGTTTGTCCTGCTGGCTGGAATAAAGGCAAAAAAGGCATGAAAGCTGATGCTAAAGGTGTTGCTGAATATTTAGCTGATAACGCTAAAGACTTATAATAATTTCTTGATATATTTTAAGTTGTCATTTTGAGCTTAGCGAAACATCTCTTGATGAGAGAGAAAATCAGTAGCTTCGCTCAAGATGAAAACTTATTGCGTCTCAAAAGATAATCACCTTTAAAAACATATATTTTTTATTGACTAAATTTTTTCATTACACTAAAAACCCGCCCTCCTCAAATTTTGGTGTCTAAAAACGAATAGGATTGCTTCGTAAAAAAGTCTAAAATTTTGCAAAATAATAAATTTAAAGAGAATAGCATTACATGCCAACGATTAATCAATTGATAAGAAAACCTAGAGTCAAGCAAGTCAGCAAGAACAAAGTTCCAGCTATGAAAGCTTGTCCACAAAAAAGAGGTGTTTGTACTCGCGTTTACACCACTACTCCAAAAAAACCTAACTCAGCACTTCGCAAAGTTGCTCGTGTTAAATTGACTAACGGATTTGAAGTTATTGCTTACATTCCAGGTGAAGGCCATAACCTCCAAGAACACTCTGTTGTGGCCATCCGCGGCGGTCGTGTGAAAGATTTGCCGGGTGTTAGATATCATATTATCAGAGGGTATTTCGATACTCAAGGCGTTAAAAACCGTAAACAAGCCCGTTCTAAATACGGCGCTCAAAAACCTAAGTAGTTTTTTGACGATATTTCTGGTTTAACCAGAAATAAAAAACGATTAATAATCGTTTTTAGTAAAAAAACGGGTGAAGGCTATGCCTGAACCCAGTAAAATAAAAACAGGTTAGAGCTATATGCTCGAACAAAAGTTTTGAATAGTCGCCCAATGCAGTTGGGTGCGAAGACGATTTAAGGATCGTTTTAGTAAAAACCGAGTTAAGGATTATACTTTATCTCATAATTAAATTAAAAAATGCGTAGAAGAGCAGCAAAGATCAGAAAAATTATTCCTGATGCAAAATATAATGAAGTTATCGTGTCAAGATTTGTGAACCGTTTAATGAATGACGGTAAGAAGTCAGTTGTTGAAAAAGCAATTTACGAAGCTTTCGATAATCTTGAAAAAAAGCTTAAAAAAAGCCCAATTGATATCTTCAAAGAAGCTTTGGAAAATGTAACTCCAAAAGTTGAAGTGAGATCAAGAAGAATTGGCGGCGCCACTTACCAAATTCCAGTTGAAGTTTCTGCTAGACGCGGTTCTGCACTTGCTTTGAAATGGCTTAAAACTGCTATTGTGAACATTAAAGGTAGAGATCTTTCTCACAAAGTTACTACTATAATTTTGGAATCTTTAGAAAACAAAGGTTGGGCTGCAAAGAAAAAAGAAGAAGTATTCAAAATGGCTGAAGCTAACAAAGCTTTCGCTCACTATCGTTGGTAAAATGTTCTTTGGGCAAGTTTTGAGCTTGCCCAAAACCCCTAAAAAGCTTAATTAAAGGTCGCATGTCTCAGGTAAAAAAACCTGTAATTGATGTTGCAATTCCCGCTCACAAAAAGGACCTAGAAACTCTAAGTCACTGCATTAAAGGCATCAGAAAAAATGGTGCTTCAATTCGTAGAATCATAGTAATCTCTAAAGAAAAATATACAAAAGAAGCTGAATGGTTTGATGAATCATTGTTTCCCTTTTCTTATCAAGAAATCAGTGACATTTTATCTGGCAATGATGTTGGTTGGCATTTTCAGCAGCTCCTCAAGCTTTACTCTCCATTGGTAATTCCCAATATTTCAGAAAATGTTTTAGTTCTAGATGCTGATACAGTCTTTTTGCGCAAAGTTAAATTCTTTTCGAAAGAAGGTCTGCCACTTTATAATTTAAGCAAAGATAAAAATTTAGAAAACTCTCCTTTCCATCAAATTACTCTTAAGCATATTAAAAAAATTCTTCCAGATATTTCTAAAAAATTACCAAAAGAATTTGAAAATATTTCAGGAATTTGTCACCATATGTTATTGCAAAAACATATGATTAAAGATCTTTTTGCAAGAGTTGAAAGCTATGATAAAAATGGTGATTCTTTTTACAAAGTTTTTCTAAAAAATCGTGAACAATCTTACGCAGTTGCTGAGTATAATTTTTATTTTTATTTTTTAATTAGTTTACATCCGCAAAGCTATAAAATTAGAATTCTAAATTATAAAAATACCTCAGATTTTAACCTGTGGAAATATCGCTGGCGTCTTAAATATCATTATTGCTCCTTTCACTCATATATGCGTAATGAAAAAAATAATTTTTGGGAAATTTTTTCAAAAAAAATTGGCAGAACTTTCTTCATTAATTAATGAAATATAGGTATTTTAAATTTTCCAATTCAGGAAATCTTACATCAAGATATAAAAATAAAATGGCTTGATAATCCTTGCAAAGTTACTTTTTACTATGATTCATTTGGGTTTAAAATTGACTCCAAACAATTTGTATTTTTTGAAGAATATTCGCAAATTAAAAAAAGAGGCTTAATAATCGTAGCAAGACTTGCAAAAGATAAGAAGCTTGCTGATAAAAAGCATTTATCTTGCCCATTCGTTATCAATCAAAAAGGCTCCATTTTTATTATTTGTGAATCTAACAAATAAAACAGATTATCACTTTACGAGATTGATAAAAATAATCTTACAGCAAAAAAATCAGAGATATTATTGTTGGTAAAAAAATTATTGATCCTATAATCTTATTCCATCAAGGTAAGTTCTGGATGTTTTACATAACTGATGATGAATCTGAATCCAAGCTTCACATTGCCTTTTCAAATTCATTATTTGACGAATTTAAAGAGCATCCAAAAAATCCAGTAAAAGTTGATTTATTCTAAGCAAGACCAGCTGGGACACATTCATTATAGATGGCGAAATTTATCTTCCCGTTCAAAATTGCACCAGAGATTATGCCTCTTCAGTTCTGATTAATAAAATAACTGAACTAAGTGAAGAAAGCTTTAGAGAAGAATTTGTTAAAGAAATAAAAATGAACAAACAAAGCCCATATCGCCATGGTTTGCATATAATCAGCGAATTTGGTTCTTTGGTATTAATTGGTGGAAAGAGAAGGGTATTTGTGATTTACAAGCCACTAATTTCTTTTCTGCGAAATTAAACGAGAATCATAAAATAAATTCTTGTCAATTAGAAACCACAAACTATATTGCTCCGCCCTCACGCTTAAGTTTTTGAAGTATAGTAAACACAGCTCTCAAATCGAAGTAATTTAGCAAATAAATTTAATAAAACCAAATTCAGTTTAGGCTGGTTTTGCTTAAGTTTTGTGATGATTTTTTAAAATAATTTAACCATTTTATTGTTTATGGCTCGTCAAATTGAAATCGAAAAATATCGTAATATTGGCATTATGGCCCATATTGATGCTGGTAAAACTACTACAACTGAAAGAATTTTATTCTATACTGGAAAGTCTCATAAAATAGGTGAAGTTCATGATGGCGCTGCTACAATGGACTGGATGGAGCAAGAACAAGAACGCGGTATTACCATCACTTCAGCTGCTACAACTTGTTTCTGGAAAGAGCATAGAGTTAACATTATCGACACTCCAGGACATGTAGATTTCACTATTGAAGTTGAAAGATCTCTTCGCGTTCTTGACGGCGCAATTTGTGTATTTGATGCGGTTGCTGGTGTTGAGCCGCAATCTGAAACAGTTTGGAGACAGGCTAATAAATATAAAGTTCCAAGAATGTGCTTCGTAAATAAAATGGATCGCGTTGGAGCTAATTTCTACCGTTGTGTAGATATGATGAAAACCAGACTTGGCGCTCGTCCAGTTCCAATTCAATTGCCAATTCACGAAGCTGAAAATTATGGTGGTTTGATTGATTTGATCAAAATGAAAGCTGTAGTTTGGAAAGATGAAACTATGGGCGCAGATTACACTCTTGAAGAAATTCCAGCTGATTTACTTGATAAAGCAAAACAATATCGTGAAGAGTTAGTTGAAGCCGCTATTGAGCAAGATGACGCTTTGATGGAAGCTTATTTAGGCGGCGCCGAAATTTCAGAAGCTGACCTTAAAAGATGTATTCGTAAAGCTACAATTGATGGCGCTTTTGTACCAGTTTTAAATGGTACAGCTTTCAAAAATAAAGGTGTGCAAACCTTGCTTGACGCTGTAGTAGATTATTTGCCAAGTCCAAAAGACATCAAAGAAACTCCGGCAATTAACAATAGAACAGAAGAAGCAATTAACATCACTTGCGATGATAAGAAGCTTGCTGGATTGGCTTTCAAAATTATGACTGATCCTTTCGTTGGATCTTTAACTTTCGTGCGTATCTATTCAGGCTCTTTAACTGGCGGTAGCGGTATTATTAATACTACTAAAAACTCCAAAGAAAGAGTTGGTAGAATTCTTTTAATGCATGCAAACAATCGCGAAGATATTAAAGAAGCTTATGCCGGTGATATCGTGGCTTTGGCTGGATTAAAAAATACCACAACAGGTGATACTTTAGTTGAAGTTGATAATGATATTGTTCTAGAAAGAATGATTTTCCCTGAACCAGTAATTGAAGTTTCAGTTGAGCCAAAATCAACTGCCGACCAAGAAAGAATGGGCATGGCCTTATCTCGTTTGGCTTCAGAAGATCCATCTTTAAGAATTGAATCTGATCAAGAATCTGGTCAAACAATTCTAAAAGGAATGGGTGAATTACATCTTGAAATTATCATTGACCGAATGAAGCGCGAATTCAAAGTTGAGGCTAATATTGGTCAGCCAAAAGTTGCTTATCGTGAAACTATTACTAAGAAGATTGAAATTGATTACACTCACAAAAAACAATCTGGTGGTTCTGGACAATTTGCTAAAGTCAAAATCGTATTCGAACCAATGCCTGCTGATATTACAGAGAATTTCTTATTCGAAAGTAAAGTAGTTGGTGGTAGAGTTCCAAAAGAATTTATTCCAGGCGTTGAAAAGGGTCTTGAATCAGCAAAAGAAACAGGTTTCTTAGCTGGTTTCCAAGTTGTTAAATTAAAAACAACTCTTATGGATGGCGCTTTCCATGATGTGGACTCAAGCGTTCTTGCTTTCGAAATTGCTGCTCGCAGCGCATTTAGAGAAGCTATGCAACAAGCTGGACCAATTATTCTTGAGCCAATCATGAAAGTAGAAGTTATCACTCCAGAAGAATATATGGGTGATGTTATTGGTGATATCAACAGTCGCCGTGGACAAATTCAAAATCTTGAAGCTCGTGATGTTGCTCAAGCAATTACTGCCAAAGTTCCGCTTGCTGCAATGTTTGGCTATGTAAATAGCTTGCGCTCACTTTCACAAGGTCGTGCTAGTTACAGTATGGAATTTGATTCTTATGAAGCAGTTCCAAATAATGTAGCTGAAGAAATTAGAGCTAAAAAATCATAGTTTGTAATATCCTGAAAAAAACTCAGGATATAGTGTAAAACGATGTCACCACCATCGCCATTTTGAGGTAGTTTTAAGATCTTTTAACTATTTGATAAAATTTTAAATATTTATCTTGCAATATATTTTTAGATTTTGAAAATACGGGACCTCGCTAAATAAGAGTTGATAAAGAAGTTGTATTTTAAGTCAATTGAAGTGAGCTGTAAAGCCCTAATTTATCTACCTTAGATAAGATTACAATTTTTCAACTTTACATAAATTTTTCTAAAAAAATTTCGAAAGAAAATACCTTCAAGACAGTTATTTTTTTTCAAAAATTTTTTAACAAATTTGTTTAATGTTTTTGTCATAAAAATATTAATTCATACAAATGCTGAAATTCGTTTTTCAGGTTTGAATATAAATCGTAAATAATTGGTACAGATATGACCAAACAAGTCTTCCAACGCAACAAACCCCATGTCAACATCGGCACAATCGGCCACGTTGATCACGGCAAAACAACATTAACTGCCGCTATTACATCTTACCTGTCTAAATCAGGTGGTGCAGAAAAAAGAAGCTACGATCAAATCGACGCTGCTCCTGAAGAAAAAGAGCGTGGTATTACAATCAATACTGCTCACGTAGAATATGAAACAACTAAGAGACACTATGCTCATGTAGATTGTCCTGGACACGCCGATTATGTAAAAAACATGATTACTGGCGCTGCTCAAATGGATGGTGCAATTTTGGTTGTATCTGCTGCTGATGGTCCAATGCCTCAAACTCGCGAACATATCCTTCTTGCTAAACAAGTTGGTGTTCCTTCAATCGTTGTCTTCTTGAATAAAGTTGATATGGTAGAAGATGCTGAACTTCTTGAATTAGTAGAAATGGAGGTCAGAGAACTTCTTACTGCTTATGGTTTCCCTGGTGATCAAATTCCTATCGTAAAAGGTTCTGCCCTTAAAGCTCTTGAAGGTGATGCTTCAGAACTTGGTGAGCCATCGATGCAAGCTCTTATGGATGCTGTTGATTCATATATTCCTGAACCAGCTAGAGCAACTGACAAACCTTTCTTGATGCCAATTGAAGATGTATTCTCAATTTCAGGACGCGGAACAGTTGTTACTGGAAGAATTGAAAGAGGAATTGTAAAAATCAACGAAGAGTTAGAAATTGTTGGTATCAGAGTTACTCAAAAAACTACCTGTACTGGTATTGAAATGTTCAAAAAACTTCTTGATGAAGGTAGAGCTGGTGATAATGCTGGCATTCTTCTAAGAGGAACCAAGAAAGAAGATGTTGAAAGAGGTCAGGTTCTTTGTAAACCAGGCTCAATCACTCCTCACACAGATTTCGAAGCTGAAGTATATATTCTTACCAAAGAAGAAGGTGGAAGACACACTCCATTCTTCAAAAACTACCGTCCACAATTCTATTTCAGAACCACAGATGTTACTGGTTCAGTAACTCTTCAAGAAGGAACTGAGATGGTTATGCCTGGAGACAATGTAAAAATCACGGTTGCATTAATTCACCCAATCGCTATGGAAGAGGGCTTGCGCTTCGCCATCAGAGAAGGTGGAAGAACTGTTGGTGCTGGTGTGGTTAGTAAGGTTTTGAA